>JBBSUL010000013.1:0-37927 GCA_038234375.1 Solirubrobacterales bacterium
CGGGGGCGGGGGGCGCGCGCGGGCGCCCGCGTCCCCTCGCTCCGCCCCGCGCCCCCCGGGGGGGCGCGCCGGGGCACGCGGGCGGCCGCGGGGGCGTGGTTTGGGGGGCCCGCGGGGGCCCCCCCCCCCGCCCGGGGCCCGGGGCCGGCGGCCGGCCGGTCGCTCGCGTCGACGGTCAGCCACGCGCCGTCGCCGTCCTCCGCGCTCACCGTCCAGCCCGCCGCGCCCGCCGTGTCGCGCAGGGACGCGGCCACGGGTGTCCCCCCGAGGATCACGAGCCCCCGACCGTCCCCGCCGCCGGCCTCCGGGGGCTCCGGGTCCTCGTCGCGGTAGCCGCCGTCCTCGGCGTAGGCGTACCAGCCGGCGCCGGTCTTGCGCCCCAGCCGTCCACCGGCGACCATACGCGCGGCCAGCGGCGAGGGCCGGTAGCGCGGCTCGCCGTAGGTCTGGCGCAGAAAGGACTCGGCGACGGCGTGGTTGGTCTCGATGCCGATGAGGTCCATGAGCTCAAACGGGCCCATGCGAAAGCCGCCGCCCAGGCGGGCGATGCGGTCGATCTGCTCGAAGGTGGCGATGCCGTCCTGGAGGATCCGCAGGGACTCCAGGAAGAACGGCCGGTTGACGCGGTTGACGAGAAACCCGGCGATGTCCTGCGCGTCGATGACCCGCTTGCCCATCGCCTCGCCGACGGCCCGGGCGGTGGCCAGGGCCTGTGGGCCGGTGGCCAGGCCGGCGACGACCTCGACCAGGCGCATGACCGGGGCCGGGTTGAAGAAGTGCAGGCCGACCACGCGCTCGGGGCCGGGCACGCCCGCGGCGATCTCGGTGATCGACAGCGACGAGGTGTTCGTGGCCAGCACGCAGTCCTCGTCCACGACGGCGGCGACCTCGCCGAACAGCGACAGCTTGACGTCCAGGCGCTCGGGCGCCGCCTCGACGACGAGACCGCACCCATCGAGATCGGCGATCGCCCCCACGGGATGGATGCGCCCGACGGCGGCGGCCTTCGCGGCAGCGTCGATCTTCCCACGCGCCTCCATTTTGGCCAGGCCCGCCTCGATCCGCTTCACGCCGCGCTCCAGGGCCGCGGGGTCCGGGTCGTACAGGAAGGTCTGCGCCCCGGCGCCAGCGGCCAGCTGCGCGATCCCCGCGCCCATCTGGCCGGCCCCGAGCACACCGATGCGTTCGGGCATCGCTGCGTCCGTCTTGGAGGCGACCATCAGGACGTCGGTCCGGTCCGTCTGACGTACATACGCGCAGCCTATCGGACAGTCTGTCCGACCAAGTCGTGCGCCGCGGCCGGTCGACGTGGCCGGACGTCCCGTACGATCGCCGTCATGCCCGCCGATCCGCCCGGCCCATCCCCCGATGACCTGCCCGCCCCCGGCGAGATCACCAAGGCCGACGGCATCGCCGAGCTGGAGCGCCGGCGCGCGCAGGCACTGGGCATGGGCGGCGAGGCCCGAGTCGCCGCCCACCACGCATCCGGACGGCTGACCGCGCGCGAGCGCGTGGACCTGCTGCTGGACGGCGGCTCCTTCGTCGAGCTCGGGATGCTCGCCCACTCCGACCGTCCCGAGGTCGGCGAGCGCGCGCCCGCGGACGCCGCCGTCACCGGGGTGGGCACCGTCGACGGGCGCAAGGTCTGCGTGATCGCCAACGACGCCACGGTGATGGCCGGCAGCACCGGCCGCGTCGGTGCCCGCAAGCAGGGGCAGCTTATGAGCCTGGCCGGCCGCAAGGGCTACCCGCTGGTCATGCTCGGGGACGCCAACGGCGGACGCCTGCCCGACCTGCTGGGCTCGGACTTCGGCGCCTGGGCGGGAACCGACGAGGGCGAGCACTTCCTCGGCGTCCGGGTGACCGAGGACCGCATCCCGCGGGTGACGGCGATCCTCGGCAACGCCTACGGCGACCCGGTCCTGTGGGCGGGCTCGTCGGATTTCGTGGTCATGGCCGAGGGCTGCTCGGTCGCGCTGTCAGGCCCGTCGCTCGTCGGGTCGTCCACCGGCGCGGCGAGCACCCACCAGGAGCTCGGCGGCCCCGACATCACGGTCCGCACGTCCGGGCTGGTCAGCCTCCTGCGCCCGACCGAGGTCGACGCGATCGCGTCGATCCGCGTCTTCCTCGGCTACCTGCCCTCAAACGCCACCCGCACGCCGCCGGTGCTCGACGCGGTGGAGCCGGCCACCTCCGGGGACGCGCTGCTGGACATCGTGCCCGACCGCGGCCGGCGCGGCTACGACGCGCGCCGGGTCATCGACGCCGTCGTCGACGCCGGCTCGTTCCTCGAGCTGCACCCGGACTTCGCGCGCAGCGTCGTCGTCGGCCTGGCCCGGGTGCAGGGCCGCCCGGTCGGCGTCATCGCCAACCAGCCCAAGTTCCGCGGCGGTGTGCTGGACGCCCCCGCGGTGACCAAGGCGCACCGGCTCGTGGACCTGTGCACGGGCTTCGGCCTGCCGCTGGTCACCCTCCAGGACATGCCCGGGGTGATGATCGGCTCCGAGTCTGAGCGCCTGGGCATCGCCCAGCGGCTCATCGGCCTGTTCACCGCGATCGCCCGCTCCCCCGTGCCCAAGGTGACGGTCATCGTGCGCAAGGCCTTCGGCTTCGGCTACATCGCGCTTGCCGGACCGCCGATGGGCACCGACTACGTGGTGGCCTGGCCCAACGCCGAGATCGGCTTCATGTCCGCCGACAACGCGGTGCAGGTCGTGCACGCCAAGCGCATCGCCGCCGCGCGCGCGCAGGACGGCGACGAGGCCGCGCGGGCGCTCGCCGCCGACCTGGAGGCGCAGACGCACTCGGCCTTTGCCCCGTGGCGGGCGGCGTCGCAGTCCTTCGTCCACGACGTCATCCGCCCGCAGGACACCCGTCAGGCCGTCGTCGACGGCCTGTTCGTGGGCGACGGCTACCGCTGAGCGCCGCTCGAACGATTCCGTGTCCTTGAGACCACGGGTGCATCAGATTAGTCTGATACGCTGGTCGGCGTGGGACGGATGACCGCCACCGACGCCTCCCGGAACTTCAGCGAGCTGCTGGGCCGGGTGTCGGCGGGCGAGTCGATCGAGATCGTCCGCAACGGAGCGCCGGTGGCAAACGTGACGCCCCCCGGCCGACGGCTGTGGTCCGCGTCCGCGTTCCGGGAGCTGATGGCCGCCGCCCCCCCGGTGGACGACGACTTCGCCACCGACGTCGCAGACGTCCGCCGGTCGCTGGCGCCGCCGGTCTCACCGTGGCCGTCCTGATCGACACCTCGCCACTGATCGCTCTGGAGCGCGACGGCGATTGGGAGGCACTGGACGCGGTCGCGCCTGAGGAAGAGCGGGCGATCAGCGTGGTGACGGCCAGCGAGCTCCTCCACGGAGTCCACCGCGCAACGGGCGGCCGGGCAGCACGCCGCGGCGCCTTCGTCGAGTACGTCCTCGCCCACGTCGACCCGCTGCCGATCACGCCGGCGATCGCGCGCGTCCACGCGCAGATCTGGGCTTCGACCGACGCAGCCGGCACCCCCGTCGGTGCGCACGACCTGTGGATCGCGGCGACCGCGATCGCGCACGGGTACGGCATGATCACCAGCAACCTGCGCGACTTCGCCCGCGTCCCCGGTCTGCGGGTTCTCGCCTACCCCTGACCGACGGCATTCGATGCTCCTGCGGCGCCCGGAGCGACGGTGTCTCTCGCGTGCCACTCCGGGCGCGCGACCCGGCAGTTGACACGCCATAGGCGACCGGATGAGGTTCACCGGCCATGCGCCACACACCGCACCGACGGGGAGCAGGCGACGTCCGTCACCGATCGTGCTGTTCGGCGGTGCCACGGTACCGTTGGACCCTCCCGGTCCATTTCCAGCAAGGAGTCCCATGCCGACCCCGAACGAGAACGACTTCCCCGGCACCAACGGCACGATCCACACGTACCGGTGGCAGGAGGGCGATCCGCGGTACGTCGCCGTCATCGCCCACGGCATCGGTGAGCACGCCCGCCGCTATGACCACGTGGCCGACGCGCTCGTCGCCGACGGGGCCGTCGTCTACGCGCCCGACCATCAAGGCCACGGCCGCTCCGAGGGCGAGCGCGCCCTCGTCGCAGACCTGGAGCCCTTCGTCACCGACCTGGGGACCGTCATCGACCGCGCGAGCGACGAGCACGGCCTGCCCGTCGTGCTCATCGGCCACTCGCTGGGCGGCCTGATCGCCACCCGCTACGCCCAGCAGCACTCAGGCACGCTCGCCGCCCTCGTGCTCAGCGGCCCGGTCATCGGGGGCAACCCCGGCTTCGAGGCGCTGCTGGGCATGGACCCGATGCCCGACGTGCCGCTGGACCCGGCCGCGCTCTCGCGCGATCCGGCGGTCGGCGAGGCTTACGCCGCCGACGACCTCATCTACCACGGCCCCATCCGGCGCGAGACCCTCGAGGGCATCTTCGCCGCCGTCGAGGCCGTCAAGACCGGCCCCAAGCTCGAGCTGCCGACGCTCTGGCTGCACGGCGAGCTGGATCCGCTGGCCCCCTTGGACGCCACCCGCGGTGCCGCCGACCTCATCCGCACCGACAGCTGGCAGGACAAGGTCTACCCGGGCGCCATGCACGAGATCTTCAACGAGACCAACCAGGACGAGGTCATCGGCGACGTTGTCACGTTCATCAGAACCACGCTGGGTTCCTCGAGCTGAGGCCTCACGGCTGCCCCATGCTCCGACCTGTCCCGGGCTATGCTCGCAGCAATGCCCGACCTCGAGCGCACCTACTCCGCCGAGTGCGTCATCGACGCCACCCCGTGGGACGTGTACGAGCTGCTCGTGGACCCCGAGCAGCAGAGCCAGTGGCGTGAACGCTACGCCACGCACGCCGCCACGGCGGAGGAGCAGCCGTACACGCGCGTCGTGTTCGAGGACGGCGTCGTCATGGAGCTGGAGCCCGAAGGGTCCGGGACGCTGCTCAAGGCGACGCGGACCCGCAGCGGCAACGGGTTGACGGGAAAGCTCGGCATCCTGCTCACGAGCCGCTCGACCGTCGAGTCAGAGATGCTCTCGCAGCTCAAGCGCATCGGCGCCACCCTGGCGTCGGGTGGCATCTGAGCGGACGCTCACCGACCCACTGCATCCGGTCGGGCGGGTCGGATCGACGGTCAGGGATACTTTCCCGTCGATGCCCCGCACCGCCGTGCCCCTGCGAATCATCGCCGCGCTGCTCCTGATCCTCGCGGCCCTCACCGCAGGCTGCGGCGACTCCGGCGGTGACTTCGCCGGCCGGGTGATCGTCCCGGCGGGCTTCACCGAGATCCAGGGCCCCGGGGGCTCCTTCGTGCACCCGAGCGGCTGGGCGTTCAACCGGCGGAAGGGGGACGAGGACATCCTCACGGTCATGCCGTCCGTCGGCGCGGGCGACGGCAACTCGAGCGTCACCCTGACCCACACGGCCCCGCTCGACGGCAACTTCGACGGGGCCCTCGCGCTGCGACGCGACCTCGCCGAGAAGGCCGCCACGGACCGCACGAAGGCCACGCGGGAGGACGTCGACGTCGCCGGGGCGCAGCGTGCCGTGCGCTTCCGCGCCCAGGCCACGCTCGGCGGCACCCGGTACGCCCTGGACGACCTGGCGGTCCTGCTCGAGGACGGCAGCGCCCTCTTCCTCTCGGTCGCGGTCCCGTCCGGCAACGACGCGGACACCATCGTCAAGTCCTTCCGCGTGACCGGCGGCTGAACGGGTCCGGCACACGGCGGCGGCGCGGCCCCGCCGGACGGTCCGCGGTACCCTTGCCGACGTTCGGCGAGATAGCTCAGTTGGTAGAGCACACGACTGAAAATCGTGGTGTCCCCGGTTCGAGCCCGGGTCTCGCCATCACAGGACCACCCTGCACCTGTTGGGTTTCCTGCCTTCTGCGCCACTTTCCTGGCAGTGGAGCACGTCACCGACCTGGCGCGCACGCTAGTAGCGAAGGTCCCGTTGTTCGTCGTCCCGCCCGCGCCACACCTTTTCACCGCAGGCGTAGCGTTCGCGGGAACGGGCAACCAACAACGAATCAGGTCATAAATATTTCGTTGCAAACTGGTTGGGGCTCCGGTACGGTTCGCCAGCCCCTTACCCCGGACCCTGGAGCGTCGTGAGCCCGCACTGCCTGGATCCCTCGTCCCGTTTCGCTCGTTCGCTGCGCGTCCCGATCATCACCTCCGGGGCCCTCGCGCTCGCGGTGGGGATCGGAGCTTGCGGTAGTAGTGACAAGAAGTCCAGCACCAGCACTGCGCCGGCGGCGGCCAAGCCCGCGGCGCCCGCCCAGCCCACGACGCTGTCGATCACCACCAGCGACGCCCCCGGTAAACGGTTCTCGATGCAGGCCCCCACGTCCGTGAAGGGGGGACTGGTCCAGATCAGCTTCATGAACGCCAGCAAGGTGTCGCACGGGGCCGGGCTCCTCCGGATGGAAGGCACGCATACGATCAAGGAGGTGCTGAAGTTCGTCGCCACCGACGGCCCGACGAAGGTCCCTGACTGGGCGCACGCCGAAGGCGGCGTCATCGCGACGCCGCCGGGCAAGCAGGCGGTCGTGACCGAGAACCTTCCGGCCGGTCATTACATGGTGTTGGACACCGAGACCGGAGGCAACGACAAGGCGCCCCCGCCCATGACGCGCGGTGCAACGGCGGAATTCGACGTGACGCCGAGGTCCGACGGCCCGCTGCCGGAGACCGACAGCGCGATCACGGTCGTCGACAAGGGCAAGGACAAGTACGCGTTCCAGACGACGGGCCTGAAGGCGGGTGCCAACAAGCTGCTGTTCGCGAACAAGAGCAAGAGCGACAACTCACTGCATCACGTCGTCATGTTCCCGATCCGTCCCGGGGTGAGCTTTGCCAAGGTCAAGAAGGCGTTCATGCAAGAGGGCAAGCCGTCGGGGCCACCGCCGGTCGACTTCGCTCACGCGACGGGTACCGAAGTGCTTGACGCACAGCGTAAGCTCGTGACCACGCTGACGCTGCGCAAGGGCCGCTATGCGCTGGTGTGCTTTCTCAACGATCGCGACGAGCTCAAACCGCACTTCAAGGAGGGGCTGCTCAAGGAGGTCACCGTGCGGTAAGGCGGTCGACGGGCCAGCCCGCGAGGCTGCGAACGGCGAGGACGTGCGCATCGGCGAAGGCCCTACGGATCCGCGGGTTCCTTGCGGCCGGGCTCGTCGGCCGCACGCACACCGTGACCGCACATCCGGCTCGGCGCTGGAGTGTGTCCGATCGCGGATACACCTTGGCGAGATGTCCGACACGCTACCCCCGCATTCAGGTACCGGCAGCGACGGACACCACCAGGTACCCACCGCCGACGCGTCCTGCACTACGACCACGACTTCGATCGCCTCGCCGAGGTCCTCCCGTTCACGAGCCAGTGGATTGCTCCCGCCGGCAGCGTGGACTGACTGCCCGAGCGTGTGGCGGCGGCGATACCCACGGGCCCCTCCCGTCTGACGCGGAGCGGAGGCGGGTAGGTGCGACCAGCACCCCCCTGCGACGATGTGCGCTCGATGACCGACGCCTCGCAGGACACTCCTTCCGGCACCTTCGCCGACCTCCAGCTGCGCCCCGAGCTCGAACAGGCCCTGACCGCCCTGGGCTACGAGGAGCCCACGCCGATCCAGCGTGAGGCGATCCCGCCGGTGCTCGCCGGGCGCGACCTGCTCGGCCAGGCCGCCACCGGGACGGGGAAGACCGCCGCCTTCGCGCTGCCGATCCTGCACCGCATGCCGCCGGGCGGCAAGGGGCAGTACCCGTTCGCGCTCGTGCTCGTGCCCACGCGCGAGCTGGCGATCCAGGTCTCCGAGGCCGTCCACAAGTACGGCCTGAAGCTCGCCGCGCGGGTGCTGCCGATCTACGGCGGCCAGCCGGTCGGGCGTCAGCTCAAGGCCCTCGGGCGTGGCGTCGACGTCGTCGTGGCCACGCCCGGGCGGGCGCTGGACCTCATCCGCCGGAACACCCTGCGGCTGGAAGGGCTGCAGATGGTGGTGCTGGACGAGGCCGACGAGATGCTCGACATGGGCTTCGCCGAGGACATCGAGGCCATCCTCGACACCACGCCTCCGGGCCGCCAGACCGTGCTGTTCTCCGCGACGATGCCGGGGCGCATCGCCAAGCTCGCACGCAAGCACCTGCGTGACCCGGTCCGCATCGAGATCGAGCGCGAGCAGACGGCCGCCGGAGACGCGCCGCAGGTCCGCCAGACCGCCTTCCTGGTCAGCCGCTACCACAAGCCCGCGGCGCTCGGCCGAGTGCTGGACGTCGAGCAGCCCGCCGCGGCGATCGTCTTCTGCCGCACCCGCGACCAGGTCGACCAGCTCACCGAGACGCTCAACGGCCGCGGCCACCGCGCCGAGGCGCTGCACGGCGGCATGACCCAGGAGCAGCGCGACCGCGTCATGGGGCGCCTGCGCGCCGGCACCGCCGAGCTGCTCGTGGCCACCGACGTCGCGGCCCGCGGCCTGGACATCGACCAGCTCACCCACGTCGTCAACTACGACGTCCCCGCGGCCCCCGAGGCCTACGTGCACCGCATCGGACGGGTCGGCCGCGCCGGACGCGAGGGCGTGGCCATCACACTGGCCGAGCCGCGCGAACACCGGATGCTCAAGTCGATCGAGCGGGTCACCGGCCAGCGGATCGCCGTCGAGCGGATCCCCACCGTGGCCGACCTGCACGCCCGCCGGCTGGAGCTCACGCGCACCGCCCTGCACGAGCTGCTCATGGAGGGCGACCTGGACCACGTGTCCGTCGTCGTCGAGACGCTCGCCGACGAGTACGACCTCATGCAGGTGGCGCTGGCCGCGGTCAAGCTCGCGCACGACGCCACGACGGGCGGCAGCGAGGACGAGGACGACGAGATCCCCCAGGCGTCCGCCCCCAGCGACGGGCCGAAGGGCAAGGGCGGGAAAGCCGCCCCGCCCCGCCCGCCGCGTCCCGGAGGCGACCGGGCGACCGGCCGCGGCCCGCGCCGGCCCGCCGCCGACGGCGCGCCCATGACCCGCATCTTCATCGGCAGCGGCCGCACGGCGGGCATCCGGCCACAGGACCTCGTAGGCGCGATCACCGGCGAGTCGCACCTGAACGGCAAGCAGATCGGCGGCATCCAGATCTCCGACCGCTTCTCGCTCGTCGAGGTGCCTGACGCGGCCGCCGACCAGGTCATCTCCGCTCTGCGCGCCGGAACGATCAAGGGCAAGAAGACGACGGTCCGCCGCGAGCGCTTCTGAGACGGATTGTCGGTCTCGTTGAGGGTCGCGCTACGGAATTCGTTCAGGATGACGGCACCGCCCACGCCACGCTGACCGGCGGACCGCCGAGCACTGGCCCCAAGCCGGGCACGATGAGCGTTCGACCCGATGGCCCCTCCTGACAGCGGGGCGGCCCGCGCCGCCGACCGGGCACACCGGATCGCAGCGCGCCGCGTCTGATGACACCTCATGCGCCGGATGCCTGCTTCAGGTGTCACCCGGCGCGACATCAGCCGCCTCATCACACGGCGACCACTGATCATGCCCACCCCCGACCGGACACGATCCGCGTTGGACCGGCGGCCCCGTCCCGACGGACTACGTTCGCCGCGCGCTCCCGCCGCGCGACACACCACACCGGCCAGCGGACCGCCCGATCAGACCGCGGCGGGGACCGGCGCGGGCGCGATCTCGTCGGCTCGGGTGACGACGTGCTCGCCCAGGTCGAAGGCGCGCGTGCGTTTCTCGAAGGCGGCCATGAGGTCCGGCCACAGGGTGACGTTGCGCCCGTCGTCGGCCAGGTACCAGCTGGTGCACCCGCCGTCCAACCAGACCGTTCCGTCGCTGCGCCGCTGGACCTCGTCGTTGTAGGCGTGCAGCACGTCCTCACGGACCTCCAGCATCGACAGGCCCTGCGCGTCCATCGCGTCCAGGCAGGCGATCGCGTAGTCCAGCTGCGCCTCGACCATCGTGACGATCGACCCCGCGCCCAGGCCGGTGTTCGGCCCCAGCAGGGTGAAGAGGTTCGGGAAGCCCGAGATCGTGGTGCCCAGGTAGGCCTCGGGCGCGCCCTGCCACGTCTCCTGCAGCGTGCGCCCGTCCCGTCCGACGACGCGCGCGGCGGCGGGCATCTCGGTGACCTGGAAGCCGGTGCCGAGCACAAGCACGTCGAGCTCGTGACGCTCCCCGTCCGCCGTCACGACCGCGCCGGCGTCGATCGATGCGATGCCGTCGGTGACGAGGTCCACGTGGTCACGCGCGAACGTGCGCAGGTAGCGGTTGGACAGCGTGATCCGCTTGCAGCCCAGGCGGTACTCCGGGGTCAGCGCCGCGTGCAGCTCCGGATGGTCCGGGAGCTGGCGGCGCAGGTGCCAGCGGGAGACCGCCTCCAGGCCCTTGAGGACCGCAGGCCGGCGCGTCATCACGAGGTTCGTGAGCTCCATGTACGCGGTGGTGAACGCGCGGTCGGCGCGCTGCAGAACCGGGACCTTTCGGAACAGTGCGCGCTCCAGCGAAGACGTGCGGCGGTTCAGGTGCGGCAGCACCCAGGCGGGGGTGCGCTGGAAGACGTCGAGGTGCCCGGCGACCTTGGCCAGCTCGGGGATGACCTGGATGCCCGAGGACCCGGTGCCGATGACCCCGACACGCTTGCCCTCGAGCTCGAGCGAGTGGTCCCACCGCGCCGTGTGGACGATCGGCCCGGCGAACGCCTCCAGCCCGGGGATCTCGGGGAGCTTGGGCTCGACCAGACCGCCCGTCCCGGTGATCAGGCGCTCGGCGAGCACCTCCCCGGCCGACGTGTGGAGCCGCCACGCGACCGCGTCCTGGTCCCACGCCGCGCGCTCCAGGGCCACGCCGAAGCGGATGTGCCCGACGATGCCCTCGTCCTCCGCGCAGCGGCGCAGGTAGCGCTGGATCTCGCCGCGCGGCGAGAAGGTCTCGGGCCAGTCGGGGTTGGGCAGGAACGAGTACGAGTACAGGTTCGAGGGCACGTCGCAGCGGCAGCCCGGGTAGGTGTTGTCCCACCAGGTGCCGCCGACGTCTTCTGATCGCTCGAGGACGACGAAGTCGTCGTGCCCGCCGCGCCGCAGCCGGATCGCGGCCCCGAGGCCGGAGAATCCCGCACCGACGACGACCGTCCTGATTCGCTCGTTCATTGCCGCAGAGTACCGCGATCCGGGCCGAACGTTACGGAGGCGTACATTGCGCGCTCGCCGTCCGCCGGTCTGATTTCCGGATGACCGGACGGTTCCCCTGCCTGACCTCCGCCTTCGTGGCCCTGCCGACCGGCTGCTGAGCAGGCGAGCGGCACGCGGTCCGCGTGGCGCGACCGGCCCCGCCGGTTGCCGGTGGCAGCGGACGCGCTGTCGTGAGAGAGTGCTTATCGACCCTGTCCGCTCCGCGGCCCCCCGACCCAAGGAACCCCCATGTCCGTCTCCCAGGATGCCCCCGCAGCCTCCGCCGACCCGCTCGCCGACGCCACCACGCTGTGTGAGCTCTTCCAGGCCACGGTCGCCGGCCACGCCGAGACCGTCGCGGTGCGCAACGTCGGCGGCGAGGTGCAGCTGACGTGGGCCCAGTACGGCGAGCGCGTGCAGCGGATCGCCGCGGGCCTGGCGGCCCTGGGCGTCACGCGCGGGGACACCGTCGCGCTGATGATGACCAACCGGCCGGAGTTCGCCCTCGTGGACACGGCCGCCTTCCACCTCGGGGCCTGCCCGTTCTCGGTCTACAACACGCTGCCCGCGGACGAGAGCCGCTTCCTCCTGAGCAACGCGGGCAACCGCGTCGTCGTCTGCGAGGAGCAGTTCGCCGAGCGCGTGGTCGCCGCGACCAAGGACACCGCCGTCGAGCACATCCTGTGCATCGACGGCACGCCGGACGGCACCACGCCGCTGGCCGACGTCGAGGCCGCGCCGCTGGACGGGTTCGACTTCGAGGCCGCGTGGCGCGCGGTCGAGGGCGAGGACCTGGCCACCCTCATCTACACGTCGGGCACGACCGGCCCGCCCAAGGGGGTCGAGCTCACCCACAACAACATCCTGGCCGAGCTGCGCGGCTGCCACGCCGTCCTGCCGCTGGAGGTGGGCGACCGGGTCGTGTCCTTTCTGCCCCACGCGCACATCGCCGACCGCTGGGCGACGTACTACCAGTCCTTCGTCCACGGCATGACCGTCACCTCGGTCGCCGACCCCAGCCAGCTGCTGGCCGGCCTCCAGGATTCGCGACCCACGGTGTGGGGCGCCGTCCCGCGGATCTGGGAGAAGTTCAAGGCCGCGCTGGACGCCGGCATCGCCGCCGAGACCGACGAGGCCAAGCGGGCGGGCATCGCCAAGGCGCTGGAGGTCGGCGACCAGGTCGCCCAGCTGCGCTCCGCCGGCCAGGACGTCCCGGACGAGCTAGGCGCCGCGCACGCCAAGCTCGACCAGGCGGTCCTGTCGCAGCTGCGGGCCAAGCTCGGCCTGGATGAGACCCGCTGGATCGTCGTCGGTGCCGCCCCGTCGCCTCCCGGGCTGCTGGAGTTCTTCGCCGCCATCGGCCTGCCGATCCTCGAGCTGTGGGGCATGTCGGAGACCTCATGCTGCGTGTGCATCAACCCGCTGGGCGCCAACCGCATCGGCACCGTCGGCACGCCGGTCGGCGGGGTGAAGGTGCGCCTGGCCGACGACGGGGAGCTCGAGGTCCACGGTGACCTGGTCATGCGCGGCTACCGCGGCCAGCCCGAGAAGACCGCCGAGACGATGACCGAGGACGGCTGGCTGAAGACGGGGGACATCGCCGAGATCTCCGACGACGGGTACGTGAAGATCGTCGACCGCAAGAAGGAGCTCATCATCAACGCGGCAGGCAAGAACATGTCCCCGGCGAACATCGAGTCGCACCTGAAGAGCGCGCACGCGCTCATCGGGCAGGCGATCTGCGTCGGGGACGGCCGCCCGTACAACGTGGCCCTCCTCGTCCTGGATCCCGACGCGGTGCCCGGCGTCGCCAAGCAGCTCGACCAGGAGGGGGCGTCGGCCGCCGACCTGGCCGCCAGCGACGAGGTTCGCGCCATGCTCGACGAGGCCGTGCAGGAGGCCAACTCCCACCTGGCGCGCGTCGAGCAGGTCAAGCGCTTCGCCGTGCTGGGCGACGAGTGGATGCCCGGCGGCACCGAGCTGACCCCGACCATGAAGCTCAAGCGCAAGCCCATCGCCCAGAAGTACGCCGAGGTCATCGAGGACCTCTACGCGGCCGAGCGCTGAGCCGACCGGCGGACGCTGACCCAGAGGCCTGAGATGGACAGCATCGCGGAGCGCCGGGCGGCGTTGGAAGCGCGGCACCCGGCCTGGGAGCCGATGACCCTCGACGCGCGGCTGCAGGCGTGCGCGTCCGCCGACGCGTTCGCCGACCGGCCCTTCGTCGTCACCGACGACCGGACGCTGACCTACGCGCAGGTGGCCGCGCAGGCCGGGCGCCTGGCCGACGGACTGGCCACGCTGGGCGTGCGGCGCGGCGACCGCGTCGGGATGCTCATGGCCAACCACCCGGAGTTCGTGCCGCTGAAGTTCGCGATCGCCCGCGCCGGGGCGGTCGCCATCCCGTTCAACTTCCTCTACCGCGAGGAGGAGCTCGGGTACGTGCTGCGCCAGTCCCGCTGCACGGTGCTCGTGACGATGACCAGGTTCTCGGGCCTGGACTACCCGGCGATGCTGGACGCCGTCGCCCCGGGGTGGGAGGCCGGTGACGCGCCGGCGCTGCCGGACCTGCGGGCGGTCGTGCTCCTGCCCGCCGCCGGCGCACCGGAGCGTGACGGCGTGCTGACCGTCGACGGCCTCGCCGCCCTCGGCGAGGAGCGCCGCGGTGCCGCGAACGGACAGCAGGCCGACCCCGGCGACGTCGGGGACATCCTCTACACGTCGGGCACGACCGGCTCGCCCAAGGGCGTCATGGTCACCCACGACGCCGTCCAGCGCACCGGCTACGCATCGGCGCTCACGCGCGCGTTCGAGGACGGCCGGCGGATCCTGTTCTCGCTGCCCTGCTACCACATGTTCGGCTACGTCGAGGGCCTGATCGCGGCGATGTTCGTCGGTGGCGCCATCGTCCCGCGGACCGCGTTCGCCCCGGCCGACTACTTCACGTCGATCGAGCGTCACGGGGCCACCGAGATCCTCTGCGTCCCGACGATGACGATCGCCCTGCTGGGGGCGCCCGAGCGGCGCGAGCACGATCTGTCCTCGGTGTTCGCGCTCCTCTCGGGGGCCGCGCCGGCCCCGGTGTGGCTGTGGGAGAAGGTCCGCGCCGAGCTTGGGATCACCGAGTTCACCACCGGCTACGGGATGACCGAGTGCGGCGGCGCGATGACCCTGACGCTGCCCGAGGACCGCATCGAGCGCCACGCGAGCACCGTGGGGCGGCCCAAGCTCGCGGGTGTCGCCGGGATCGCCGACCGCGGCGGCGACCTGTGCCGCTACCGGGCCGTCGACCCGGAGACCGGCGAGGCGCTCGGCGAGGGCGAGACCGGGGAGCTCGTGTCCACCGGCCCGACGCACATGACCGGGTTCTGGGAGAAGCCCGACCAGACGGCCGCCGCCCTGCGCGACGGCTGGGTGCACTCCGGGGATCTCGGCCGGGTGGGCGAGGACGGCTACCTGCAGCTGACCGGGCGCAGCAAGGAGCTGTACAAGTCCGGCGGCGAGCTCGTCATGCCCAAGGAGGTCGAGGACCTGCTCAGCGGCCACCCTCAGGTCAGCCAGGCCTACGCGGTCGGTGTGCCCGACGAGCGGTGGGGCGAGGTCGGCTGCGCCTGGATCGTCGCCGAGCCGGGGTCCGAGGTCGATCCGGCCGAGCTCATCGCCCTGTGCAAGGACGGCCTGGCGCGCTTCAAGGTCCCCAAGCACGTGCTGCTCATCGCCGCCGACGAGCTGCCGACCACGCCGACCGGCAAGGTGCAGAAGTTCCGCCTCGCCGAACGAGCGGCCCAGCAGATCACGGGCTGAGCCCTTCGAGGGGGTGGCCACACAGCGGTTCGGAAACCGCAACCCTGTGCTGCCACCCCCTGCGGCAGGATGTCCTGGGCAGCCAGTCCGGCTTTCGGACCGTCGGACTCGCCGTCGGGCCCAACCCGGGTCCCGTCGGCCGGTGACCGACCCACGGTGACCTACGCGACGACCGGTGCGGCCGGCGCGACCGGGCCCACCCGCCCGCGGTCCTCGCGGAACAGGCGCAGGGCGAAGGCGCCCGCCGGGCGCGCGCGGAAGGCGGCGACGGCCGACTCCATGCCCGCCGGCAGGCCGCCGGGCTGGGGCAGCCGGACGCCGTACTGCTCGGGCACCACGAGCGGGGCGGCCAGCGCCGCGAAGGCGAGGTCCGCCGCGGTGAAGCGCTCACCGGTGAGGTAGCGGCGTCCGTCGGCCAGCCGCCGGGCCACCGCGTCGAACTCGCCCTCCAGCAGCGTCCGCGCCCGAGTGGCCGTCGCGTCGGTCACGTCGAGGTAGCGCTTGAGGAAGGCGCTCATCGCCGGCATGGCGAGCGGGAACATGCGTCGCTCCCAGGCCGGCACGCCGGGCAGGTTGTACGGGGTGAACGTCTTGGGGTCGGCGAGCGTCTGATGGTAGATCCAGCGCCGGGACTCGACGCCGAGCACGGTATCGAAGCGCTCCTCCAGGGCCACCACCTCGCGGCGCATGGCAGCGTCGTCCGGGTACAGGCGCGCCTGCGGCGGGCCCGTCGCGTCGGCGTAGAAGAGGACCGCCCGCGAGTCGGCGAACACGCCGTCGGGCGTGACGAGGACCGGGACGGTCGGCCCGCCTCGCGCGCGCCGCGCGGCCACGCGGTGTACGCCCTGCACGTGGCGCTGCTCGGTGTAGGCCAGCCCGGCGCGGTCCAGGGCCCAGCGTGCCTTCTCGCAGTAGTGGCTGATCGGGATGGTGACGAGGATCCGGTCCTCGGGATGGTCGACGGCGATCACGACGGGCGTTCGGCGTCACCCGCCGGCGCGGGTGACGCCTCCTTCGGGGCCGGCACGAGCGCCAGGACCTCGTCGAAGCCCTCGTGCAGGCAGCGCTCGAAGCGCGGGCCGTCGGTGATCGCGGCCTTGTCGACGTTGACGCCGATGCAGCACAGGTCCCCGTGCGAGACCAGGGTGATCATCGTCGCGCAGCCCGGCAGCGGACCGAAGCCGTAGGCCCGGACGATCCGTGCCCCGGCGACGTAGCGGTCCTCCCGGATGCCGGGGACGTTGCTGGCCTGCAGGTCCGAGCCCTTGGTCAGCCCGCCGGCCAGTTGGGAGATGACCGGCGCCGGCAGCCGGGACAGCGCGGGCGCCACGAGCCCGAGGGCGTCGATGGCCGGCTCGTCCCGGGCGGTGCGGACGAGCTTGGAGATCGCCCGCATCCGCTCCTGCGGGTCGACGATGCCGACCGGTGCCACGAGCCGCGCGCCGGCGAACTGGTTGCCGCCCTCGGCGTCGTCGTCCTTGCGGATGGAGATCGGCACGGCGATCGGCATCGTGTCGATCGGCTCGCCCAGCTCCTCGTGGTAGCGCCGGAAGCCGCCGAGCAGGGCGGCGACGAACGCGTCGTTCAGCGACCCGTCGACGGTCTTGGAGGCCGCGCGCAGCCGGGCGAAGGAGACGTCCATCGTCGTGAAGCGCCAGGAGAGGCTGCGCTCGCGCAGCAGCGGCGAGCCCTCGGCGTCGGGGTCGGCCAGCACCCGGCGCAGGGACGCCCCGAAGCGTGCCGCCTGCGCCACCGCACGGTCCGGGCGCTGCAGGGCGCGGGCGACCGCCGCGGTCTGGCGCAGCGCGGCGACGGGCACGCGCGCGACCTCGCGGGTGACCTGGTTTCCGAGCAGCCCGGTGGACGTCGTGTACTCGTGGTCCGGCGGCGGGGGCTGGGGCTTGCCGCGGTTGGGTTCGCGCGTGGTCGAGTGCAGCATCCCCAGCAGCTGCACGGCCCCCAAGCCGTCGGTGGTGGCGTGATGGAGCTTGAGCAGGTAGGCGCTGGCCCCGTCCGGCAGACCCTCGATCAGCGTCGCCTCCCACGGTGAGCGCGCCCGGTCGAACGGGGTCATCGCCAGCTGCTCGGCGACCTTCAGCATGTCCGACCAGCCACCGCCCTCGGGCAGGCGCACCCGGCGCACGTGGTAGTCCAGGTCGAAGTGGCGGTCCACGACCCAGGTCGGGGTGCCGACGCCCAGCGCGGGCTCGACGACGCGCTGGCGAAAGCGCGGCACCAGGCGGGTCGCCCAGTCGTGCGCGGCCCGGAAGCGCTCCCAGTCAGGGGTGAGGTCCAGCAGCTCCAGCGAGGTGATCGTCGAACGCATCTGCGGATCGGCCTCGGCCCGCCACATCAGCGCCTCGACGGCGTTCATCTCCCGAGCCTGCCCCCAGGTACTGGCCTGATCACTCATCACAACCTCCAAGGTGTTCGTAGCCGGGCAAGCGAGCCTCTAGGCGAGCTTGCCCAATGGAATGCGAGCCGCCAGGCGAGCATTCCACAGCCCCTGGGCGAGCATGTCACGCGACCCCATGGTGTTCGGCTTCTGCGGTGGCCTGCTGCAGGCCGCGGTAGGCGTCGCGTGGGTGACGGCCCTCGTTGACGACGGCGTCGACCTCCGCGCAGATCGGCAGCACGACGTCGTGCTCCTCCGCGAGTTCCATGACGGTCCTGGCCGTCTTCACGCCCTCGGCGACCTGGTTCATGTCGTCGATCACCTGCTCCAGGGTCTTGTCGCGCGCCAGCGCCTCACCGACGCGCCGGTTGCGCGACTGCGGGCTCATGCACGTGGCCATCAGGTCGCCGAGGCCGGTGAGGCCGGCGAACGTGCGCGGCTGCCCGCCCATCGCCACGCCGAGGCGCGTCATCTCCTCCAGGCCCCGGGTGAGGACCATGGCCCGCGTGTTGTCGCCGACGCCCAGGCCCTCGGCCATCCCCGCCGCGATGGCGATGACGTTCTTCAGCACCCCGCCGATCTCGGACCCCAGCAGGTCGTCGTTGCGGTAGACGCGGAAGCGACGCGAGACGAACAGCTCCTGCAGGGACATCGCGATCCGCGCGTCGGCCATCGCGACCACCGCGGCGGCGGCCATCCCGTCCAGCACCTCGCGCGCGAGGTTCGGGCCGGCCATCAGCCCGACCGGGTGCCCGGGCAGCAGCTCGGAGATGACCTCGGTGCAGCGCATCCGCGTGCCCTGCTCCAGGCCCTTGGCCAGCGACAGCACCGGCACCCACGGCCGGATGTGGGGTGCCGCGTCCTCCAGCGCCCCGCGGATGCCGTGCGACGGGACGCCCATGACCACGACGTCGGCCTCGGAGACCGCCTCGGCGATGTCGCTGGTCGCCCGCAGCGACTCGGGCAGCTTGCGGTCGTCCAGGTAGCGCGTGTTCGTGTGCTGCTCATCGATCTCCCGGGCGACGTCCTCGTTGCGCGCCCACTGGATCGTCGGGGTGTTCCCGGCCGCCAGGGCGGCGACGGTGGTCCCCCACGAGCCGCCTCCGACGACGGCGACACAGATGTCTCGGCTCATGCGGTGCTCTCCTGATCGGTCGGCCAGTTGGCCAGGGTCTTCACGAAGCGCTCTCGCACCTCGTCCACGTGGGTGCTGACGGTCTTCGCCTTCCAGGCGCTGGTGTCCACCGGCTCCAGGACGGCGACCTCCACGCGGCCGGGGCGGACGGTCTGGGCGCCGCGCCACATGACCTCGCCCGCGTTGCGGATGACGATCGGCACCATCGGCACCTCGGCCTGCATGGCCAGGTGGAACGCGCCCTTCTTGAACGGACCCAGCCGCGGCGTGGCCGAGCGGGTGCCCTCGGGCGCGATGACCAGCGAGGTGCCGTCGCGCAGGCGGTCCACGGCGGGCGCCATCGCCTCCTGGGCCTTGGTCCCGTCGGCGCGGTCGATGAAGGCGACGCCCGCCAGGCGGAAGAACTGGCCGAAGCCCGGGACGTTCGCCGCCTCCTTCTTGGCCACCCCGGTGAAGCCGCCGCGCAGGAGCTTCATCATGATGATCGGGTCGATCTTGGACTGGTGGTTGAAGACGAACACGCACGGGCGCGCGGACCACAGGTGCTCGGCCCCGGACACGATGTCCACGTCGATGCCGGCGACGGCCAGCGAGACGTCCGACCCGACCCCACCGGTGATGTTGACGACCGTCTCCCGCGAGCGGTTCAGCAGGCCCAGCCCGATGCCGGTGCCGAAGGCCGAGGCCAGCCCGCCGTAGAACGCGGCGGTACGGACCACGTCGGTGACGCCGGGCAGCGTCCCGCCACGCGGCGCGCAGCGCAGCACGGGCCACCCCCGCTCGGCGGCGATCCGCGTCAGGCCGCCGTCGGGCTCCACGCACACCGGATGGGCGACGGTGTCCAGGAAGCCGATGTCCTCGTGGCCGTTGGAGTAGGCGAACGACGCGTCGAGGTCCAGGTCCTCATCGGCGGCCAGGCGCAGCACCGCCGCCGCCTTGCCGCCTGCCCACATGGCGTGCCCCGTGGTGCGTCCGGTGATCCGGTCGCCATCGAGCTCGAGCTGCGTGCAGAGCACGTGGGCGGCCCCGAGCTCCTCGGCCATCGGCGCGACCTGGAAGGAGGTGGCCGAGGAGGCCACGACCACGGTATGCCCGCGCTCGTGGTGGGCCTGGACCAGGCGCCAGGTCTCGGGGTGCAGACGGCCGGCGATCTCGTGCTTGAACAGGCGGTCGCCGAGCTGACGCATCTCGTCCGCCGTCCGGCCCTTCCACGCGCTCAGCGACAGCTCCAGGAAGGCGGCGAACTCCTCCTCGGAGCTGATCCCGCGGGCGCTGTGCAGGAGGGTGCGGACGAGTTCGACCGGGCCGAGCTGCAGGGAGAGGATGCGGTGGCGGTAGAAGGCGGCGGCCGAGTACCCGCTGATGAGCGTGCCGTCGTAGTCGAAGAACGCGGCGACCTCGGGACCCGGCGGCGCGGCGTGGATGGCCGCGACGAGGGCGTTGACGTCGGTGGTGGCGTTGGCGTCGGCGTCGCTCACCGGGCCAGCACCCGCTCCAGGCGCTCGGCGTCCAGGCGGCCGATGTGCGACACGCGTTCGAGCACCTCGCGGATCTCGGCGAGGAAGGCCTCGCGCGCTGCGTGGACCTCCTCGCGGCCGGGATCGACGAGGTCGCGGTTGGCGGCCAGCGACAGCGCCGCGCCGTACAGCTCCTGCGAGACCGACTCCGGGCCGTGCAGCCGACCCTGCAGCAGCAGCTGGCGCCCCACCCCCAGGCACTCCTGCAGGAAGGCCTCGCGGTCCACCGCGTCGCGCGGGTCGCGGTTGGCGAGCTGCCGGGCGACGACGAACTGCGCGTCCACGAACGCGCGCAGCGCGCGGTGGGCGACGAACGTCGGGATCTGCACCAGGGCCTGGTTCATCTGCTCGGGCGAGGCGGCCTGCTCGCGCCAGTTCTCGGCCATGCGGTCAAGCTCCGCGCGCAGCTGGAGGCGGAAGGTCTCCTTGTCGGCGAAGAAGAACTCGAACTTCAGCAGGTCGCGCAGGGCCAGCGCGTCCTCCCACGCCGCCTCCACGGGGTCCCCGTCGGGCTGCTCGCGGCTCAGGCGCAGGATCACGAGCTCGACGATCGCCCGGTTGACGAGGTGGTGCAGCACGCCGTTGCGGTAGAAGGCGGCGACGTGGTGGCGGCCGGGGACGACCGACCACACCGGTTCGGTGCCCCCGCTGTAGCACTGGGCGACGTTGGCCTCGCAGAGCTGGTCCAGGGTGCGCCGCAGGCCGTGGGGCCCGCGCAGGACCTCGATGGGCCCCGGGACCCCGCGCTCCTCCATGAGGTCCAGCAGCGGCGCGACGACCCGCGACAGCTGCTCCAGCGTGAACGCGCGGTCCCGCGCCCCCAGGAGCGCGAAGGTCACCAGCGACGTCGAGGTGATCGGCGTGGCGCGGTTGATGCCGTCCAGCACGCGGAAGGCGACCTTCTCCAGCTGGAGCCCGTCGCCGGGCGCGTCGGCCAGCGCGTCGCGCAGCGAGAACGCGTCCCCGAAGCGCACCTGCGCCGACCCGACCTTGTGGCGCTGGGCGCGCACGTAGTCGGCCAGCCACCGCAGCCCCTCGCCGCTCTTGCTGGCGCCGACCTGCTCCTCGGCCATCGCCCCCACCTCGGAGAGCTGGTCGTAGACGATCGACACCGGCACGAGCATGACGTCCTCGGCGCGCTCGTCCTCCAGCGCGCGGACGAGGTAGCGCAGCAGGCCGAAGCGCGGCGGGCGCAGCTTGCCGGTGCGGGTGCGCCCACCCTCCATGTACCACTCGATGTTGAAGCGCTTGGAGACCAGGTAGCCGAAGTACTCGCGGACGGCGAGCTTGTAGATCGCGTCGTCGCCGAACGTGCGCCGGATGAAGATCAGCCCGGCGCGCTTGCCCAGCGGGCCGATCGGCCAGAACGACATGTTCCCGCCGGCGAGCGTGTGGTTGCGCGGGAAGTCGTGGTTGTTCAGGACCGCGGCGAGGACGAGCGGGTCCGAGTAGGAGCGGTGCGAGGGCAGGAAGACCAGCGCGTGTTTGCGGTTGAGCTCGCGCAGCCGCTCCAGGGAGTCCACGTCGACCTCGACGTCCCACGCGTTGGCGTGCAGCGGGCTCATGACCAGGCGGAAGGCGTCAATGGCCACGCGGCTCTGCACGGCGACAAGCTCACGCAGGCAGATGGTGGCGTCGTCGAGCACGCCCTCGGGCTCGCGTCCGAGATCCGCGGCGACCTTGCCGACCTCCTCGTGGAAGCGGGCGGAGGCGGTGATCTGCTCGGCGACCAGGCGGGGGATCTTGTAGCGGTCGCCGATGACCTGCCGTTCGGCGCGGTCGACGGCGACCATCGCCTGGCCGTGCACGAAGCGGCCGAACGCCGCGTCGTCGTGCGCGCCCGACTGGCGGCGGAAGCGGTCGCGGAGCGCGCTGACGCGGGCCCCTTCCCCGGCCGTGACCCGGACCCGATCGGGCGCGACGCGGGCGATGCGGGACTGCAGCACCGGCCAGGGCCGGTGGGGGTGAGCGAGGGCCATCAGGTCCAGGGGCCCGGCCTGCAGCCGGCCGTCGCGCTCGCGCGGCAGCCAGGTCAGGCGCACGGGGACCACGAGGGGATCGTCCGCTTCGGCCAGCCGCTGCGCGAGGGCGGGGTCGCCGGTGTGGACGAGCGTGGCGTCGGGGTGGTGCTCGTTCGCCCAGCGCTCGATGAGGGTGCGCTCGGTGCTCGTGCGCGCGTCGGCGAGCACGACCACAGGCGCACCCTGCGCAGCCGCGCGGGATGGTGGCTGAGGGGTGACCGTCTGCATGGCTCTGACCATACGCCTCCGCCGCCTGCCGCGGTCGGGTTGTCCGGTGCCGCGGTCGCGCCACCACCCGGGACGGTCTCGACGCGCACGCCGGGGCCGTGCCCGGCACCCGGGGCGCGCACGAACCAATACGGTCTGCGCACCAGTGACCCAACCTCGCGTCATGGCCATCTCCGCCCTGGCCACCGGCATGCTGCTGGTGCTCTTGGTCGTGGGCTGCCCGGGTGGCAGCGACGACGTCCGCAGCTCCGCCGGTCCGGCAGGCCCTTCCACGTTGACCATTCGCGACCCACTGACCGAAGCGCTCCGGTACATCCCCCAGTCGGCGACCGTCGTGGCCGTCGTCCAGACCAAGGCGGGCTCGGGGCCGCTGCGCGCCGCGCTGGACGCTGCCGACACGGGCTCGGGCGCGCGCGCCATCGCCGATCGGGTGCAGCAGCTGGTGGAGGACCGGACCGGCCTGTCGCCGTCCGGGCAGGCCGGCTCGCTTGCCGGCAACCCACTGGTCCTGGCCCGGACGGGCACCGGAAGCCGGGGGGTCACGCTGGGGTCGTGGGTGACCGCCGACGGATCGTCGCTGCCGGAGGTGCTACGGGGCTCCGGCGACCTGCAGCCCGGGACGGACTACAAGCGCTGGACGGTGTACGAGGGCGCGTCGGTGATGCTAGCCGAGCGCGACCGGGTGCTGCTGCTGGCCTCCGGCATGGACGCGCTGCACCAGGCGATCGACCGCCGGCTGAAGACCGGCCGGTCCGCGGGGCTGACGAAGAAGCAGTTCGCCTCCCGGTCGGGGACGGGCGAGGACAGCGGAACGGACGCGGAGCCTCCCCTCGTGCGCGTGGGGGTGAGCGGGCCCATGCTCCGGCGCCTGCTCGCACCCACCGCGGCCGACGCCCGCCAGCTGCCGTGGATCGCCGCGCTGCGCGGGGGCGGCTTCGCCGTCACCGTCGACGACGACGGCCTCCACGTCCTCGCCCGCCTGCGCACGGACGCCTCGACGCTGGGCGGCACGGATCTGCCGATCGCCGACGGGGACGAGGCCCCGACGCCCAAGGGCGATGCCCCCACCGTCGTCGGGATCCGCAACCCGGCCCAGACCTTCGCGGTGGCCCAGCAGCTCGTGGCGCTCGCCGCCCCGGACCGCCTGCGGATGTACGCGATGGTGCGGGGCATGCTCGCGCGCTTTGCCGGCATCGACGTCGAGAAGAGCGTCATCGGGACCCTGACGCAGGACAGCACCGTGACGGTCACCGACGAGCGCGAGGTGACGCTGCGGGCGCAGACCGAGGACGCCGACAGCGTCCGCAATGTGCTCACGCGCCTCAGCCGCGCCGGTCGGCTGGCCGGGATCGCCGCCTCCCTCGGCCTCGGCGGAGACACCGCCGGCATCTCGATCCGCAACCAGAACCCGAGCGTCGACGGCGGCTTTGACACCGGCGACACGGGTGGTGGAGAGGACCGCTACACCATCACCCGCGGAGACGAGGACGTCGCAGTGATCGGCCTGCGCGACGACGTGCTCGTGGTCTCCACCGACCTGAACACGGACATCGACAGCGTGGTCGACGCCTCGGACACCGAGACCGCGGGCAGCGGGAGCACCGACGCCACCGGCGCGCTGCGGGCGACCCTGTCACCGCCGACGCTCATGGCCCTGCTCGTCCGCGGCCTGGCGCTGCCCGAGTCGCTGAGCTCGCTCGTCGAGGCGGTCGGCCCGACGACGGTCTCCGCACGCAGCGAGACCGACGCGACCCTCATCCGGGTGGACACGGCGCCGAGCCCCTGACCGGCGGCACCGCGCGGAGCCTCGGTGTCGTCGGTCAGGACCGAGCCTCCACGCACGCCCCACAGCCGGGCCCCGCGGTGTGAACGGAGCTTCAGTGTCCTATGAGGACACGCATACTCCACGCAGCCGGTGACGCGCGACGCGCGCGCCCCGCACGGCGAAAGCCTCGGCGGTCCGGCGGCTCTTCGTCCCCCGGCCACGCCCTCGCGCAGGTTGTGCCCGCAAGGCCGCACGAATGCTCCACGGACCGTGACCTTGCAGACGGTCCCGGTCAGCGACGCCGCCGTGCCCGCAACAGGGCGTCGTGGACCGTGACCGTCGTCCCGCTGGCGTCCTGCATCTGGCGTTCGGGGGCGGCGTCGACGACGACCTGGAAGGCGCGGGGTCCAGCAGGGCGGCGACCTGCGACGCCGTGTACAGCAGCTCGGGCTGCGGCGGCCGGCGGACGGTGGTCTGCAGGTCGGACGGGTGATGGCCGACGACCATGAGCGTGCCGCCGGGCGCCACCCCCGCGGCCAGGCGCCGGATGAGCGCGTCGCGGTCCGCGGGCGGGAAGTGGATGAACACGGTGACGATGAGGTCGAAGGCGACCGGTGGCGGACCCCACTGCAGAGCGTCCACCTCGCGCCAGTCGATGCGGTCGGCCACGTCGCCGCCGACCGTGGCCGCCTGCCGGGCGCCGCGCGCCAAGGCGACCGGAGAGACGTCGACGGCGGTCACCTGCCAGCCGTGCTGCGCCAGCCAGATCGCGTCCGCGCCGTCGCCACAGCCGACGTCCAGCGCCCGTCCGGGGTCAAGCTCGGCGGCGACGGCAGGCAGATGGCGGTTGACGGTCGCCGTCCACGCCTCGCCGCGCACCGCGTAGCGCTCGTCCCAGAACGCCTGGGAGAACCGGTGGTGCGGGTCATCGTCGCCTGCGCGCTCGTCGGTCAAGGCATCACGATGACGGCCCGTCGCCGGCCGGGCAAGGGCCTGGACCAAGCGGACGGGCCGTCAGCACGAAGTGGCCGTGGGTGCGGGAGGCGTGGCGTCACGGTGGCGACGCTGCGTTGGGCTCGGCGCCGGCCGCGAGCATCCGTGAGAGCACCTCCAGCGCCCCGCGCTTGTGCAGTGGGTCGTTGAGGTTGCCGCACTTGGGCGACTGCACGCAGGACGGGCAGCCGAGCTCGCACGGGCACTCCTCGATGAGGCGGAACGCGTCGGCGCACAGGCGCTCGAACGAGGCAAAGCCCTGCCGGGTGATCCCGATCCCGCCGGGATGCCCGTCGTAGATGAAGATCGCCGGGCCCCCGGTCTGCGGGTGCAGGTTCGTCGACAGCCCCCCGATATCCCAGCGGTCGCACATGGCGATGAGCGGCAGCACGGCGATCTGGGCGTGCTCGACGGCGTGCAGGGCGCCGAGCAGCAGGTCCATCGGCAGAGTGTCCAGGACATCCCCTGCGGTGAACGGGAACCACAGCGCCCGGGTGGTGAACGCGGTCGGCGGCAGGTCGAGTCCCTGCAGGTCGATGACCTCCTGCGAGGGCAGGCGCTTGCGCTGGTAGGCGTGCACGGTGTCGGTGACCGTCACCACGCCGTAGCTCAGCTCCACGCCCATGGTGGTGCGCCGCTCCAGCAGGCGCTCGACGAAGGTGTCGGTCTCCTTCTTGGGCTGGGTGTACCAGTCGCCTGAGAACGGGCGCACGAGGGCGCGCCGGCCGTCGAGGTCCAGGTCGTCGACCTCGTAGGAGCGGCCCTGGTGCAGGTAGACGGCGCCGGCGTGGACGGTCGTGTGGGCGCGCGCGGTGTCCACCGTCCCCAGCAGCTCGCCGGACTCGACGTCCACGATTGCCACGCTGTCGGGCGACGCGCTGCGCAGCGAGACGCGGGCGGCGGGGAAGTCCTCGGGGGCACGCAGCACGAAGGTCCCACCGCGCTCCAGCAGCACCCCGCTGGACACGAGCGCCTCGCAGGCAGCGCGCAGCCGCGGCCCCAGCGTCTCGACGTCCGCAACGGCATCGATCGGCCCCTCGTGGGCGGCGCAAACGAGGTGGGCGGCGTGGATCTCCTCGCTCTCGTGGTCGAGGATCGCCGCCTCGACGGGACGGCCGAGGAACTCGTCGGGGTGGCGGCAGAAGAACTGGTCCAGGGCGTCGTCCCCCGCGACGTAGACCGCCAGGCCCCGGCCGCGGCGCCCGGCCCGGCCCCACATCTGGCGCAGCGAGGCGACGGTGCCCGGAAAGGTCACCACGACGCAGGCGTCCAGGGCGCCGATGTCGATGCCGAGCTCCAGCGCGTCGGTGGTGATGACCGCCAGCAGGTCGCCGGCGACGAGCTGGGCCTCCAGCTCGCGGCGCTGCTGGGGCGTGTAGCCGGCGCGGTAGGGGGCCACGCGCTGGGCCTGGTGGGCGTCCAGACGCTCGCGGGTGAGCTTGGCCACGAGCTCGACGCCCTTGCGGGACTTGATGAAGCAGATCGTCCGCGCGCCCTCGCGCACGAGGTCGGCCACGATCTCCGCCGCCTCGGCCAGGGAGGAGCCGCGGGTCTGCAGGGCCTCGTCGACGACGGGCGGGTTCCACACGGCGATCTGGCGGCGGGCGGCGGGGGCGCCGTCCTCGTCCACGAGCGCCACGTCGTCCAGGCCGGTCAGGCGCCGCGCGAGCTCGAGCGGGTTGGCGATGGTCGCCGAGGCCAGCAGGAAGCGCGGGTCGGTGCCGTAGGCGTGGGCGATGCGGCGCAGGCGGCGCAGCACGTTGGCCACGTGCGAGCCGAACACGCCGCGGTAGACGTGCGCCTCGTCGACCACGACGACCGCGAGGTTGGCGAACAGGTCGCCCCACAGGCGGTGGTGGGGCAGCACCCCGAGGTGCAGCATGTCCGGATTGGTGAGGATGAGGTTTGACTGCTTGCGGATCGCGCGCCGGTCCTCCTGACGGGTGTCCCCGTCGTAGATCGCCGGGCGCACCTGCTTGTGCAGGCCGAAGGCGTGCAGGGACCGGGCCTGGTCCTGGGACAGCGCCTTGGTCGGGTACAGGTAGATCGCCCGGGCCTTGGGGTCCCGGCACAGCACGTCGAGCGTGGGGAGCGTGAAGCACAGCGACTTGCCCGAGGCGGTGCCGGTGGTGACGATCGTCGGCCCGTCCCACGCCGCCTCGATCGCCTCGGCCTGGTGGGTGTACAGGCTCGTGATGGAGCGCCGGGCCAGGGCGGCGCGAACGTCGGGGTGCAGGTCCTCGGGGATGGGGACGGTGCGCGCGTCGCGAGGGCGGTCGACCGACTCGCGCACGAGGCGCGCATCGCCGCGACCGGCCTCCAGCAGCGTGTGCCAGGGGTCATTGGGGTCCGGGGGCAGGGTGGTGGACGAAGCGGTGGCCATGCGGGTCCTCGACCGTAGCGGCCGCCTGAGCCCGGCCCACGACGGTCACCCGCAACGTGCGGTCTGCGCTCGGCGCGGCCGCGCGCCTACTGCGCCAGCGACGCGACCAGGCGCGTGACGCCCTCACGCTGGTCGTCGACGAGGGGCAGGGCTGCCATGCGGGCGTCCAGGCCGGCTGCCGACACGAGCCCGGCGGCCAGCGCGGCCCGCGCGAAGGCGAGGTCCTTGTCGCGACCGGCCACGAGCTTGGCGAGCACGAGGTCGTGCGCCTCCAGGCACCAGCCGCGCGCGCCGGCGGTGCCCGGCCCCTGCAGAAGCACGAGGCGGTCCTGCCATCCGTCTGGCGCCTTGGCGGTCTCGGGGCCGACGCCGTGGGCGTAGTAGCCGAAGGTGTCGTGGAACATCGACGCCTCGCCGATCGCTCCGTCGATGAGGTCGGCGCGCTCGGGGTGCGCGCGGATAGACGTCGGCCTCGATCGAGGCCAGCAGCTCCGCGGGCGCGTCCGCAGCGGTGCCCAGGATCGCCTGGCTCCCGACGACCACGATGTCCGGATCGTCGGCCAGCGTCGAGGCCGCGCGGATCACGTGCTCCAGTTGCTCCCGGCGCATCACCGCACCTCGCGGACGATCCGCCAGCGCTCGGCCGCGCTCAGCACCCCCGCGAACGGCGTGTTCTGACGCAGGTCGCGCATGCGCTCGTCGTCGCGGACGAGCGCCGCGGCCAGCGTCCGCCGGGGTCCGGCGAGCAGGGCACCCCAGTCCCGGGCGGCCGGCGCGGGCACCGGACCGTCGTCACGCAGCCATCCGTCGACCCGTGTCCGGGCCCGCGCCACGACCGCATCGTCGAGGCGCGCGGCGATGGCGGCGTGGAAGGCCAGACTGCGGCGCTCTGCGGTGCGGTGGCCGTCGGCGACCATGCCCGTCACCGTACCCGCCGGACCGTCCGCGCCGAGGGTCACGCGAAGATCGTGTCGTACACGAGATACACGTTCAGCGCGGAGATGATGGCCGCGATGACGCTGGCGACGAACGTCGTGGACCGCCGGTTGACCAGCGTGCCCATGAGGTCCGCCCGCCGGGTGACGAGGATCAGCGGGATGAGCGCGAACGGGATGCCGAAGGACAGCACGACCTGCGAGAGCACGAGCGTGTCGGTGGTCGGCAGGCCGATCGCGAGCACGATCAGCGCCGGCGTCATCGTCACCGCGCGCCGCAGGAACAGCGGGATCGACCGCCGGATGAACCCCTGCATCACCACCTGTCCGGCGTACGTGCCGACGCTGGAGGACGACAGCCCGGAGGCCAGCAGGGCGACGGCGAAGGCCAGGCCCGCCCCACCCCCGACGAGGTTGGTCAGCCCGTCGTGGGCCGCCTCGATGGAGTCCACCTCCGTGCGTCCGGTGCGGTTGAACAGCGCCACGGCGATGAACAGCATCGACAGGTTGATGACGCCCGCCATGCCCAGTCCGAGGCCGACGTCGACCTTCGTGTAGCGCAGCAGCTCCTGCTTCTCCTGTTCATCGGCGGGCTCGATGCGCCGCTGGGTGAGGGCCGAGTGCAGGTAGACGACGTGCGGCATCACCGTCGCGCCGATGATCCCGATGGCCAGCAGGATCGAGTCCGACCCGGTGAACCCGGGGACGAGGCCGCCGGCGATGCCGGAGGCCGAGTGGTTGCCGACCGCGAAGAAGTCGTAGACGAAGCCGAGCGCGACCAGGCCGAGCAGGGCGATGATCGCCAGCTCGAAGCGCCGGTAGCCGCGCTGCTCCAGCGCGAGGATGATGAAGGCGACGACGGCGGTGATGAGACCGGCAGGGAACAGGCCGATGCCGAACAGCAGGTTCAGCCCGATCGCGGCGCCGACGAACTCGGCCAGGTCGGTGGCGATGGCGATGGCCTCAGCCTGCAGCCACAGGAAGCCGTTCGCGGTCCGCGGGAAGGACTCGCGGCACAGCTCGGGCAGGCTACGCCCGGAGGCCAGGCCCGCCTTGGCTGACAGGTACTGCACGAGCACGGCCATGAGGTTGGCCATGACGATGACCCACACGAGCTTGTAGCCGAACTTCGCGCCGCTCTCGAAGTTCGTGGCGAAGTTGCCGGGGTCGATGTAGGCGACGGCGGCGACGAACGCGGGGCCCAGCAGGGCCAGACGGCCGCGAACCGGGCCCTTGGCGCGGGCCTGGCGCAGCGGCGTCATCGGCATCGGGATGCCGGCCAACGGGACGGGCGGCTGCTGCTGCTCGGCCAGGTCGACGAGCGGCGGGGTCATGCGCTCCTGATCCCGTCGCCCACGCGCATCGCCCGGGCCAGCGCGATGCCCAGCGGGTGCGTGCGGCCGCTGGCCCGGACGATGACCGGGCCGTCGAAGGGCTGGCGCTCGACGACCTGCAGGGTCTGGCCGACGGTGATCCCGAGGTCGGAGAGGTAGCCCAGCATCTGCGGGTCGCGGTCGGAGACCCGGGCCAGCACCGCCTCGTCGCCGGCCTACAGGTCCGCGAGGTTTCGGGTCGCCGGCTCGACGAGGGTCAGCTCACGCGTGGGGATCGGGTCGCCGTGCGGGTCGACGGTCGGGTCGCCGAGCTTGCGCGCGATGCGCTCGACGAGGTTCTCTGACAGGGCGTGCTCGAGCACCTCGGCCTCGTCGTGGACGCGATCCCACGGCACCTCGAGCATCTCGGCCAGGAACAGCTCCAGCAGCCGGTGGCGCCGGAGCACGGTCAACGCGACCCGCTCACCGGCGGCGGTTAGGCGCACCCCGTGGTAGGGGACGTGTTCGACGAGGTCGGCCTCGGCGAGCTTGCGCAGCATGGCTGACACCGACCCGGGCGTGAGCTGCAGGCGCTCGGCCAGGGCGTTCGTGGACGCCGCGTCGGTGCCGTGGCTGGTCAGCGAGTAGATCGCCTTGGCGTAGTCCTCGACGGCGGCCGACACGGGCCCGGCAGGTTCGATGGGAGCCATACCCGAAGTTATAGCACGCCAAAATCTTCACCCATCGCTCGCCACATCACGGCGCGGAGCGGCGGGCGGGCGGGCGGGCGGCCTACTCCTCCGCGGCCCGCGCCTGCTTGATCTGCCCCTCCAGCGCGGACATGACGTCGGGGTCGCGCAGCGTGGTGACATCGCCCAGCGCGCGCCCCTCGGCGATGTCGCGCAGCAGCCGGCGCATGATCTTGCCCGAGCGGGTTTTGGGCAGGTCGTCGGCCCACAGGATCCGCTGGGGTCGGGCGAGCTTGCCGATGCGGGTGGCCACGTGCTCGCGCAGCTCGCCGACCATCGCGTCGTCCCCGCCCAGGTCACCCTCCAGCGTGACGAACGCGGCGATCGACTGGCCGGTGTCCTCGTCGGCCTGCCCGATGACGGCGGCCTCGGCCACCTTCGGGTGGGACACCAGCGCGGACTCGACCTCGGCGGTCGACAGGCGGTGCCCGGAGACGTTGATGACGTCGTCGATGCGGCCGATGACCGACACGTAACCCTCCTCGTCCTGGCGCGAGGCGTCCCCCACCAGGTAGCGCCCCGGCCCGAACTTCTCCCAGTACGTCTTGACGTAGCGGTCATCGTCGCCGTAGAGCGTTCGCAGCATCGCCGGCCACGGCTGGGGCAGCGACAGCAGGCCCTGGGTCCCGGCGTCGACCGCGTTGCCGTCCTCGTCGACGACCTCGGCGACGATGCCCGGCAGCGGCGTGCCGGCCACGCCCGGCTTGGCGTCCTGGGCGCCCGGCAGGGTGGTGATCATGATCGCGCCCGTCTCCGTCTGCCACCACGTGTCGACGATCGGGCAGCGCCCGCCGCCGACCACCTCCGAGTACCACAGCCACGCCTTGGGGTTGATCGGCTCACCGACGGTCCCCAGCAGGCGCAGGGCGCTGAGGTCGGCCTTCTCGACGTGCTCGGCACCCCACTTCATGCACGCGCGGATGGCGGTCGGAGCGGTGTAGAAGACCGTCGCCTTGGAGCGCTCACACAGCTCCCACCAGATGCCCTTGTGCGGGTAGTCGGGCGCCCCTTCGTACATGACGCTCGTCACGCCGTTGCTCAACGGGCCGTAGACAATGTAGGAGTGGCCGGTGATCCAGCCCACGTCCGCCGAGCACCACCACACGTCCTGCTCGGGCTGCATGTCGAAGACGTAGCGATGCGTCCACGTCACCCCGGTGAGGTAGCCGCCGGTCGTGTGCAGGATCCCCTTGGGGGCGGCGGTCGAGCCGGACGAGTAGAGGATGAACAGCGGGTGCTCGGCGCCGAAGGACTCGGGCTTGCACTCGGCGTCCGCGGCGTCCATGGCGTCGTGCACCCACACGTCGCGGTCGGGGTCCATCTCGACGTCGATCCCGGTGTGCCGGACGACGAAGATCGTCTTCAGGGTCTCCAGGCCGCCCATCGCCTCGTCGACGGTCGCCTTGACGGGCGCCATCTTGCCCTTGCGCCGGGCACCGTCGACGGTGATCAGCGCCTTGGCCTCGGAGACCTCCATGCGGTCGCGTACCGATCCGGCGGAGAACCCGCCGAAGACGACGTTGTGCGGGGCCCCGATGCGCGCGCACGCCAGCATCGCGACCACGACCTCGGGGATCATCGGCAGGTAGATGCCGACGACGTCGCCGGCGCGCACGCCGCGGTCCTTCAGCGCGTTGGCCATCCGCTGCGTGTCCGCCAGCAGCTGCGCGTAGGTGAGGTCGCGCTGCTCGCCCTCCTCGCCGAACCACTTCAAGGCGACGCGGTCGCCGCGGCCCGCGTCGACGTGGCGGTCCAGGCACTGCGCCGAGGCGTTCAGGGTGCCGTCGGCAAACCAGGTGTGGAACGGCGCGCGGGAGTCGTCGAGGTCCTGTTGGGGCTCGGTGTCCCAGTCCAGCAGGTCCAGGGCCTGCTCGTGCCACCACGCGGCGGGGTCGGCCTGGGCCTGGCGGTGGACCGATTCGTCGGTGATCAGCGCCTGCTGCACGAAGCTCGACGGGGGCGCGAAACGCTCCTGTTCCAGCAGCTCACCTAGCCGCGTCTGCAGGTCCGTGTCGGGCGTCTCGGGGGACATGGCCAGAGCCTACCCAGGGCCCAGGCCTCGGAACGTGTGATCAGCGGCGCTTACGGTTCTTGCGCTTCCTGGAGGTCGGCTGGCCTGAGGGGCGGCGGGCGGGAGGTTCGGTGAGCGCATCCGCGCGATCGGGGGCGTCGGCGGCGCGCTCGGCGTCGTCGTCGGAGTCCTCAGCGTCCTCGCCCGCGGTGGCACGCGTCGCGGCGGTGGCGCGGTCGCGCGGCTCGCGGAGCTCCATCTGCGACGGCCACGGCGCCGCCTCCCCGCTGGCCCACGCCGGCGGCACCGCGTCGTTCGGCCACTTGCCGAAGATGAGGAAGCCCACCGCGATGAGCCAGAAGCACTGCACGACCGGGACGTTCGAGCCCAACGGGATCACGAACAGCGCGCCGACGATCATGCCGAGGATCCCCATGAAGCGCGTGAGCAGGCCGACCCGCATGGCGTTCAGGCAGATGAGGACGAAGCCGACCGCCAGCAGAAGGACGCCGAACTGGCGCAGGACCTGGGCGGCGAGGACCGCGCCGCCCTGGAGGGCATCGTGCGCTCCGGCGGTCGAGTAGTCGCCGTCGGAGACGTAGGAGGAGGCCTTCACGGAGATCGCCACCTGCAGGACGATCCCCGCGACGGCGAGCATGACGGGGCCCGCGATCGCGACGATGAGCGCCAGCCGGGAGAACCCGGGGTTGCGGTGCAGCGTCGCCCGGTACAGGTAGCCGAGCACCCCGGCGATGGCCAGTGACCCGAGCGACAGCACGACGGCCGTCGCCAGCAGCTCGAGCAGCTTGTCGTCGTAGAACACGAGCTGGCTCGTGCGCAGCCCCCGCCCGACGCTCAGCGGCTGCCCGGCAGCGTCGCGCAGGCCGTCGAGCACGGACACGGAGGGGAAGTCCGTGTAGGTGACCGACGCCGCGATCCCGCCGAGCAGCGTGAAGCTGCCGGCGACGAGCGCCAGCAGCGCCGCGCGCGGGCGCCAGCGTGCCTCCCAGGCCAGGTTCTCCTCGACGGTCCGGACGGGCGGCTCAGCCATTGGGGCAATGATGAGGGATCGGGTCATCGCGCGTCGGACCGCTCGCGGCCGGACCGCGCGGAGGGCGGAGCGGGCGGGCGGCCTCGTCTAGGGTGCCGCGCATGTCCGCCGCCGCCGTCCGCCCGATCGCCGTCTACGGCGCCACCGGCTACACGGGCGACCTCGTCGTCGCCGAGCTGCGGCGCCGTGGCCTGGCGGTGGTCCTGTCGGGGCGCCGCGCCGACGCGCTGGCGGCGGTCGCCGACCGCCATGGCCTCGACGCTGCTTGTGTGCGCCCGGCCGCCCACGACGACCACGCCGCCCTGGTCCGGGCCATGGACGGGTGCGGAGCGGTCATCGCCTGCGCGGGGCCGTTCGGCCTGTACGGCGAGGGCGTCGTCCGCGCGGCGGTGGCCGCCGGCGTCCACTACGTCGACACGACTGGCGAGCAGCCGTTCATCCGCTCGGTCGTGCACGAGTACGGACGGCCGGCGGCCAACGCCGGCGTCGCGCTGGTCAGCGGCATGGGCTTCGACTACCTGCCGGGCGACCTGCTGTGCCACCTGACCGCCGCGGGCGCCGGGCCGCTGTCGGACCTGACGATCGCCTACGCGATCTCGGGCTTCGGCGCCACGCGGGGGACCGCGAAATCCGCGCTGCTGCAGCTGTCCGGGGAGGAGCTGGTGTACGAGGACGGGGGGCTGCGCCGCGCCCCGCTGCGCCAGCCGCTCGGGCGGAGCTTCGACTTCGGTCCGCGGCTTGGGACACGCGCGGTGGCGCGGTATCCGGGTGGCGAGGCGATCACCGTGCCCCGCCACGTGGACACCGAGCGGGTGAGGGTGCTGATGGCGGCGTCGACCTTCGTGCCGGTGCGCGCCGCCGAGCCCGCGCTGGCCGCGCTCACCCCGGTGACCACGCTGCTGTTGCGCACCCCGCTGCGGGGGGCGCTCATGGCCGCGATCGACCGGCTGCCGGCCGGGCCTCCGGAGGTGTCACGGGAGGCCGTGCGCTACACGCTCGTGTGCGAGGCCACTCCGGCCGACTCCGGGCCCGTCCGCCGCGGGGTCCTGGAGGGGCCGGACATCTACGGCATCACCGCGCGGACCACCGTGCACGGGGCGGCGCTGATGGCCGCCGCCGGCTACGACCGGGCCGGGGGCCTGGCGCCCGCCGAGGCCTACGACGCCGCCGCGTTCCTGGACGCCATGGCCGAGCACGGGGTCACCTACACGGTCAACAAGTGAGGGCTCCGGTCTCGCCGTCGCCGGGGACCCCGGCCTGCCCGGCCTGCGGTGGGGCGACCCGGCCGTGGGGGACGGCGGCGGCGTCGGAGCTCGGGGTCGGCGAGGTCGCGCTGGCGCGGTGCGCGGACTGCGGGACCGCCGTGACCGTCGACCCGGCGCCCGTGGACGTCGACCTGCACGAGAGCGGGGACTACGCCGCCACCGCCCCACGCGGCGTCCGCTTGGCCGGACCGCTGCTGCGAGCCTTCGACGCCCAGCGGTTGCGCCTGGTGGAACGGGGGCTGGCCGGGCGCGGAGGCCCCGCCGGACGCGATGCCTTCCCGGGCGGCACCGGCGGGCCGGCGCTTGTGGACGCCGGGGCCGGGCGGGGCCGCTTCGTGGCGCACGCGCGCGCGTCGGGGTACGTGGACGCGGGCGGGGTCGAGCCGACCGCCCGAGGCGTGGATGCCGCACGCGTGCGGCACGGCCTGACGCTGGAGCACGCGTCGATCGCGGCCGCTCACATCGTGTCCGGCAGCGCCGACGCCGTGACCCTGTGGCACGTCCTCGAGCACGTCGACGATCCGGGAGCCACCCTCGACGTCCTGCGCGGCTGGCTGCACCCCGGTGGCGTCCTGCTGGTCGGGGTGCCGAACCTGGACTCCTGGCAGGCACGGGTCGGGGGACGGGGCTGGTACCACCTGGACCTCCCGCGCCACCGCACGCACTTCACCGCCCGCGGCCTGGAGCGGCTGCTGGCCGGCCACGGCTTCGAGGTGGTCCGGACCACCCACCTGCTGGCCGAGCACAACCCGTTCGGCATGTGGCAGTCCGCGCTGAGCCGGGGCACCTCGCGCCCGTCGTACCTCTTTCACCTGCTCAAGCGCAACGCGCCGCTGGACGCCCGCGACCTCGCCGTGACCGTCGCCGGGCTGGCGCTGCTGCCGGTCGCGGTCCTCGCGGAGGTCGTCGCCGGCCTCTGCCGGCGCGGCGGCACCGTGGCCGTGCTGGCGCGGCGCCGGCCGTAGCCCCGCTGGCTCCGTCGCGGGTGGAGCCTGAAGGACATCAGGCAGCCGTGAGACTCCGCGCACCTGCGCGGGGGAGGCACCGCCGCCGACGTGCGCGGAGCCTCGGTGTCGTCAGACAGCACTCAGGCTCCACCCACCGCGCGGGAGGCACCGACGCGGCCCTGCCCGGAGCCTCGGTGTCACCTGACAGCACTCAGGCTCCACTCACCCCTGCGCGGGTCCCCACCGGGCGCTGCCACGAGCCGATGACCCTGCGGTCGCTTCGTGCGGCCCCCCCACGCCCGCCGGGCCAACCTCGACGCGAGTGGAGCCTGAAGGACGTCGGACAACCATGAGACTCCACCCACCGCGCGGGACGCACCGTCGTGACCATGCGCGGAGCCTCGCCGTCATCTGACAGCGGTCAGGCTCCTCCCACCAACCGGGTCACCCACCGGGACCCCGGCGCGGGCGATGAGACGAGGCCGTCCCGCGGAAGCGTCCCGGCCTCCGGGTCAGCCCTCCGGGCGGTCCCGGTCCCGGTCCCGGTCGCGGCTGGGCTGCACGCGCTTGGGCTCGCCGGGCATCTTCGGGTAGTCGGGCGGGTAGGGCATGTCGTCCACGCCCTCGGCCTCGTCGCGCTCGTACAGGTCCAGCAGCGGCTGCAGGGAGTGGGCGACCTCGTCGATGGACTCGTGCAGGTCCCCCCGCGCGGCGACGCGGGCGGGCATGGTGGTGATCGTGAAGTCCAACGGGTCCACGCCGTCGAGCTCATCCCACTCCACGGGAGCGGACACCGGGGCGCCCGGCCGCGGGCGCACGCTGTACGCCGAGGCGATCGTGCGGTCGCGGGCGTTCTGGTTGTAGTCGACGAACACGCACTCGCCGCGCTGCTCCTTCCACCACTTCGTCGTCACCTCGCCGGGACGGCGGCGCTCGAGCTCGCGGCCGAAGGCGATCGCCGCGTGGCGCAGGTCGGTGAACGTCCACCGCGGCTCGATGCGCACGTAGATGTGGACACCGCGCCCGCCGGAGGTCTTCGGGAAGCCGACGTACCCGAGCTCGTTCAGCAGCTCGCGCGCCGCGCCGGCCACGCGCACGGCGTCGGCGAAGTCGGTCCCCGGTTGCGGGTCCAGGTCGAGGCGCAGCTCGTCGGGATGGTCGACGTCGGCGCGGCGCACCGGCCAGGGGTGGAAGGTGATCGTCCCCATCTGCGCCGCCCAGCCGACCACGGCGACCTCGGTCGGGCAGATCTCGTCGGCGTGCCGTCCGGACGGGAACTGGATGCGCGCCGTCTCCAGGTAGTCAGGGGCGCCCTTGGGCACGCGCTTCTGAAAGAACGCGTCGCCACCGCCCTTCTCGCGGGTGGACAGGACGATGCCCTCGTGCACGCCCTTGGGCCAGCGCTCCAGCGTCGTCGGGCGCTGCGACAGCGCGCGCAGGATCCCGGGCCCGACGGCGAGGTAGTACTCGACGACCTCGCGCTTGGTGATGTCCGGCGTGGCCTCCGTGGCCGGGAAGATGACCCGGTCGGGGCTGGAGACGCGCAGCGCCCGTCCGTCGGCGTCGAGCTCGATCGCGGAGGCGGCCACGCCCGGGACGCTACCGCGCGCGGCGGCCTACGCGACCGCGGCGACCGGCTCGCCGGCGTCTGCTTCGACCGTGACCTCGTAGTCGCCGGGATCGAAGACCGCGGTCGCGCGCTGGAACTCCCACGTCGTTCCCGGCCACAGCACCGACGAGCTGCCGTCGGGGTCCAGGTACCAGCTGCGGCAACCGCCGACGGTCCACACCGTGCTCGCCAGCCGCTCGCGCACCCCCGCCACGAAGCGCGCCTGCGCCTCGGGCCGCACGTCGAGCGCGGACGCGCCGGCGCGGTCCTTGTGCTCCAGGGCCTGCAGGACGTACTCGATGTGCGCCTCCAGGTACAGCAGCAGCGACGTGTGGCCAGTGGCGGTGTGCGGGCCGGCAAGCATGAAGTAGTTCGGGAAGCCGGACACCGCCGTGCCCAGGTGCGCCTCGCGACGCTGCGCCCACCGCTGCGCCAGCGGCTCACCGTCACGCCCGCGCAGCGGGTCGGCGACGGGCAGGATCTGGAAGCCCGTGCCGAGGATCAGGGTGTCGAGCTCGTGGACGCGTCCGTCCGCCGTCCGCACCCCCTCGGGCACGACCTCGGTGATCGCCTCGGTCTCCAGCGTGACGTTGGGCTGCGTCAGGGCGGGGTAGTAGTCGTCGGCGACGATCAGGCGCTTGCAGCCCGCCTTGAA
>JBBSUL010000014.1:0-37559 GCA_038234375.1 Solirubrobacterales bacterium
ATGCATGCCATTGACCACCGGGCTTCGGGGGCGGTCAACCCCCGACTGAAACCGAGCGCTCTGCGCGAGCGTTTCAGCAGCCCCCTGCTACAGCCGGCAAAATCTGCACCTCGCCGCCGTCGGGGACGGGGGTGTCCATCCCCTGCTCGAAGCGGATGTCCTCGCCGCCGACGTAGACGTTGACGAAGCGGCGCAGGCCGCCGTCGGCGTCGCACAGGCGGTCGCGCAGCTCGCCGTGGACGCTGAACAGCGCGTCGAGGACCTCGGTGACGTTGGCGCCGTCGACGGTGACCTCGCCGTCGCCGCCGGAGGCGGCACGCAGCTGGGTGGGGATCTTGACCTTGATGCTCATCGGGGTGCTCTCCTACGGGGGGTCAGGCGACCGCACCGGCGGTCGCGAACTCGGCCTCGAACGCGTCGAAGGACGGCTCGATGGTGTGGGTGGTGAAGGTGTCGCGGATGGCGTCCAGGGTCTTGAGGCCCTCGCCGGTGATCACGAGGATGACGCGCTCGCCGGGGTCGATGTCGCCGCGCTCGGCGAGCTTCTTCAGCACCGCGGTCGTGACGCCGCCGGCGGTCTCGGTGAAGATCCCGGTGGTGCGGGCCAGCAGGCCGATGCCCTCGCGGATCTCCTCGTCGGTGACCGCGTCGATGGAGCCGCCGGAGCTGCGCGCGAGCTCCAGCGCGTAGGGCCCGTCGGCGGGGTTGCCGATGGCCAGCGACTTGGCGATCGTGTCCGGCTTGACGGGCCGGCAGACGTCGTGCCCGGCCGCGTAGGCGGTGGCCACGGGCGAGCAGCCCTCCGCCTGGGCGCCGTTCATGGTCGGCAGGTCGCCCGTGGCCACGCCGAGAACGCGCCACTCCTCGAAGCCCTTGGCGATCTTCGTGAACAGCGAGCCCGAGGCGATCGGGCAGACGATCCGGTCCGGCGTGCGGAAGCCGAGCTGCTCGGCGATCTCGTAGGCGAGGGTCTTGGATCCCTCGGCGTAGTACGGGCGCACGTTGACGTTGACGAACGCCCAGCTCTCACGCTCGCCGGACAGCTCGGTGCAGAGGCGGTTGACGTCGTCGTAGTTGCCGTTGACCGCGACCACGTTCGTCCCGTACACGCCGGTGGCCAGGATCTTCTGCTCCTCCAGGTCGGAGGGGATGAACACGTAGGAGCGCATCCCGAAGGCCGAGGCCTGCGCGGCGACGGCGTTGGCCAGGTTACCGGTCGACGCGCACGCCAGCGTGGTGAAGCCCATCTCGCGGGCGCGGTGGGTGGCGACCGAGACGACGCGGTCCTTGAAGGAGTGGGTCGGGTTGGCCGCGTCGTTCTTGACCCAGACCTCCTCCAGGCCGAGCTCGGAGGCCAAGCGGTCCGCCCGGACGAGCGGCGTGCACCCGGCCGGCAGCCCGGCGCGCGTGCTACCCCGGGCCGAGCCGCCGGGCGCACCCTGAGCCAGGGGCAGGAAGTCCGAGTAGCGCCAGATCGTCTGGGGCCCGGCCTGGATGCGGCGCCGGGTCTGCGCGGGGTCTTCCCCGAGCGCCGTCAGGTCGTAGGCGACCTCCAGGGGCCCGAAGCAGACGTTGCACACGTACAGCGCCTCCAGCGGGTACTCCGTCTTGCATTCTCGACACTTCAGGGCTGTGGCCGGCATAAAGAACCTCCGCGATCGTTCGTGGCGGAGGTTCGATGCTTCAGCAGCGCGGAACTCCGGCCACATCTTTCAGGAATTGGCACCCTTCCCGCTGCTCGCACCCTCTTGATTCAGAGTGTCCGCCTGCGGGGGGTTGCCGGGGTTTCGTCGGGCCAGTCCCTCCACCCCTCTGGATGTGTCCAGCTATGTGCCGACCAGTGTACACGCCCGTGACCGCCGCGGCCAGCGCCGGTTCCGCCGCCGGCGGGCGCCCTCGTGCGCACCGCGATGCGCGCCCGGGGTAGAATGGCCCGTACAGCGTCCTGCCCGCTTCACCTCATGCCCCTGACCGACGAGCCCCGAAGTCCCAGTGCCGAGCCTCCCCAAGCCACGCCTGCGCCGGACCGGGCGCGCCCGCGGTCCGGGTTCGTCGTTCGAGCCTGAGCCCGACACGGCGCGTGCCGAGGTCCTCGAGCACGACGGCCTGCGCTGGATCAACATCGAGCGGCCGCGGCAGAGCGACCGCGCCTGGCTCCAGGAGCGCTTTGACTTCCACCCGCTGGACTACGAGGACGTCTTCTCACGCAACCAGCGCCCGAAGGTCGACGAGTATCCGGAGTACCTGTTCGTCGTGTTGCACTTCGCGGCCTACGACAAGAACGTCGGGCGGCTCAACGGCGCCGAGGTCGACATCTTCGTCGGCCCCGACTACGTCATCACCATCGCCAACGAGCCGCTGGCTCCGCTTGAGTACCTGTTCGAGCGGGCCCGCACCCGGGAGGATTTCCGCGAGGGCCTGTTCTCCAAGGGCGCCGGCTACCTGCTCTACAAGGTCGTCGACGACTGCGTCGACGCCTCGTTCCCGATGCTGCGCAAGATCGGCAACAAGCTCGAGCGCCTGGAGGAGGACATCTTCGAGGGCCGCTCCAAGGAGGTGGTGCGCGACATCTCCAACGCCAAGCAGGAGATCATCAACTTCCGCAAGGTCGTGCGCCCGCAGCGCTCGGCGCTGGCCGACCTGGAGCGCACCAAGCGCTACATCCCGGAGGGCCTGGACATCTACTTCGACGACATCAACGATGCGTCCGAGCGGATCTGGGACATGCTGGAGAACTTCAAGGAGGTCTCCGAGGGCCTGGAGTCCACCAACGAGTCGGTGCTCTCGCACCAGCTCAACGACCTCCTGCGAGTGCTGACCTCGGTCAGCGTGGTGTTGCTGCCGCTGACGCTGGTGGCCAGCATCTTCGGCATGAACACCGGGGTTCCGGGCGAGGGCTCGATGGTCGCCTTCGCTGCGGTTATCGGGGCGATGGTGGTGCTGCTCGCCGCGATGGTCCTGGCCTTCCGAAAGCGGGGATGGCTGTGACGCGCGCGCTCACGCCCGAGCGCGTCGGGGCCGGGTAGGACCCGGGCTGGTTCTTCCGGCGGCGTCGCCACCGGCACCGGACGGTCGTGGTCAAAGGACGAGCGTGCGGGCCTGGGCGCTGCCGCGCGCGGCGAAGGCCAGCGACCAGACGTCAGACAGCGCACGGCCCGCCGCCAGCCGCGGGCCGAGGGTCCGTAGGTCATCGGCGACCTCGCGCGTCCACGGCACGGCCGCCAGAAGCGGAGCGGGCCGCCGTGTGGCGAGCGCAGCACCGGCCCCGATCACCGCCGCGGTGAGGGCCGCGTCCCGCCGGTGCAGGAAGACGCCATGCCAGAGCAGCGTCGTGCGCAGCTCCGGCACGGCCCGGACGAGGTGGGCGAACAGCGCTCGACGCTCCAGCTCGGCCAGATGGGCGCGGAAGGACCGCGCGAACACCCAGTGGCGCACCCGGGCCTCGGGCGCGAACGTCGTGACCAGGCCACGGCGGCGCAGCGCCCAGCCGAGCACGACGTCCTCGCCGAACGGGGCGTGCCCGGACGCCTCCAGGCCGCCGGCGAACCCACCGGCCGCCTCGAAGGGCGCCCGGACGACGAACAGGTTGGCGGTCTCGAACAGGCCCACCGGCGCGCCGACACGGAGCGTCCGGTCCCACGGCCCGGCGACGATGTTCTCGGGCGGTCCCGTCCACCCCTGCACGAGGACCGCGCCGGCCCGCAGTGCCCGGACCCCGGCCTCCAGCCACCCCGGCTCGGGCGCGCAGTCGGCGTCCGTGAAGGCCAGCAGGTCACCATCGGCCGCCCCGACGCCGGCCATCCGGGCCGGCCCCGGACCCCGGCCCGGTCCGGTGACGACGCGCACCCCCGCCCCGGCCGCCATCGCGGCGGTGGCATCACGCGATCCGTTGTCGACGACGATGACCTCGTAGGGCTCGTCGAACGTCTGGTCGGCGAGGGCGGCAAGCGTCGCCGGCAGGGTGAGCGCCGCGTTCCGGGCCGGCACGATGACACTGACACTGACGGGCATGCGGCGACGAGCGTAGTCGGTGCGGCCACCAACGCGGTCGGCTTGGTAACAGGCCGCGCGATCAGGTGTACTGGGGCCATGCCGCCGTCCGACACGCTTGAGCGCCTAGCCGACCCCGTCGCGCTCGACGCTCCGACGGACCGCAAGCGGATGCTCGTCATCGTCAATCCGCACGCGGCGACGGTCTCAGACCGACTGCGCAACCTCGTCGTCTACGCCCTCCAGGGCCGCTACGAGGTCGACGCGATCGACACCAAGGGCCGCAACGACGCCACCGCCATCGCCCGCGAGGCCGCGCTGGAGGGATACGACGTCGTGGTCGCCTTCGGCGGCGACGGGACGGTGAACGAGGCGGCGAACGGCCTCGTCGGCTCGCAGACCCCGCTGACCTGCCTGCCCGGCGGGGCGACGAACGTGTACGCGCGCATGCTCGGGATCCCGAACGACATCATCGACGCGACCGAGCACCTGCTGCGCCTCGCCGACGACTTCCGGCCGCGAGCCGTGGACCTCGTGCAGGTGAACGACCGGGTCTTCACGTTCTGCGCCGGCCTCGGCCTGGACGCCAGCGTCACCCAGCGCGTGGACAGCCATCCGCGGCTGAAGGGCCGCTTTGGCGCCTACTACTTCATGGTCGCGGGCCTGGCCATCTTCACCCGCCGGTACGTCGCGCGCCCGCCGCGCATGACCGTGACCCTGCCGGACGGCACCCGACTGCCGGGGGTCACCACCCTCGTGCAGAACGCCGACCCGTACTCGTACTTCAAACACGTGCCGCTGCACCTGGCCGAGGGCGCGACGCTCGACAGCGCCACGGTGTCGGGGGTCGTGCTGCGCCGCTCCACGCCCACGATCATGCCCGGCGTCATCTTCCGGATGCTCCACTCCAAGGCGCGCCTGTCGCGCCACCGGGCCGTCGACGCCTTCTCCGCCGTCGACAGTCTGACGATCTCCAGCGACGACGACCGGCCGATCGCGCTGCAGGTCGACGGTGACTACATCGGCGACGTGACCGAAGCCCACTTCACCGTCCTGCCCGGGGCGCTTCAGGTCCTCGGGTAAATCGCCCAGGGGGCGGGGCAATCGACTAACGTCGATTACCTTGGGAGTTTGTGGGCGACGGACTGCGTCCGCCACCCAAAAACGTCCCGGGCTTGGTTATCCATGATGGCCGGGAGACCACGGACTGCGTCCGCCACCCACAAACGTCCCGGGCTTGGGTTTCCATGATCGTCGGGGACCCACGGACTGACGTCCGCCGCCCCACAACTCCCGGGCTTCGCGTTGCCACAATGTGCCGGCCAGTGCGCGTCAGCGGATGCGGTAGGTGATCGTGGTGATGCGGTAGCTGCGTTTGGTGGCGGTTGCCCGGCGAAGGCCGCCGTACCGGTTGCGGATGGTGATGCGGGCGTTCCCGGAGGCGTCCGTCTTGACGCGGCGGCCGGCGATCCGGACCGTCGCGCCGGACACGCTCCGGCGGCGACCGTCGATGGTCGCGGTGACCTGCAGCGTCAGCTTCCGGCGGCCGGTCCGGATCCGGGTCGGGCGGATACGCAGGCGCAGGCGAGGCTTCGTCTTCGGCTGGGTTGGTTGGGCTTCGGGGATCGGAGGACCGGCCGTCGTGCATGCCGGCGTGGCCAGCGCGCCCAGATCGACAGCTCGCGCCAGCGCTGCGTTCCCGGCGGCATTGAGGTGGAGGTGGTCGGAGCTGTCGTAGGCGGGCAGCAGACGACTGGCGTTCAGCGGGTTGCGGACGGCCGCGTCGAAGTCCACCACGCCGTCGGCCAGCCGCTGGCTCCGGATCCACGCGTTCACCGCCTGGCGGGGTCGTTCGACGCGCGGCGAGTCGTACGTCGGCACCGTGGTGCCGCCGGAGGGGGTGATGGTCCCCAGTTGGATTCGCAGCCCCGCGGCGTGGGCGGCGGCGATGAGCTGCTGGTAACCGGCGATGAGCTGGTCCGGCGAGGCCGAGGCCTCCCCGAGATCATTGATGCCCTCCATGGCGATCACGTTCGTCACGCCCGCCTGGGCGGCGACGTCGATGCCGAAGCGTGCGAGCCCGGCCGTGCCGGCCTGCGGTGCGGGACCGTCGAGCAGCAGGCGGTTGCTCGTGATGCCCGCGTTGAGCACCGACAACGGAAGACCGGCGGCGGACACACGGCGCTGGAGCGCATCGGGGTAGCGCACGTTGGTATCGAGGGTCCCAAGGTCCTCGAACAGCGGGTTACGCGCCCCGGCGAAGCCGTCGGTGATCGAGTCGCCGATGGCCACCACCGCTCTCGTGCCTCCCGGTGCGAGCACGTCGACGCCGCTGAACAAGTACCACCCGCTGGAGTGGTCGTCGGTCGCGGTCGTCGTGAAGGCGTCGCCGCCGACCTGCCCCGTGAGGTCGCCGCTGCCCGGAGCGCTGATGAAGCTCGTCTGGCGGGTGATCAGATGCTCGGTCGGTGAGGCCACCGACCCGGGGACCGCGACGCTCACGGCGAGGTCGGCGAACGCGGGGAACTCGAGCGTCACCGGGTCGCTGACCACCCGGCCTCCCGCGGGGATCGTCACGCGCGACACGCCACCGAAGGTCACCGGCCGCAGCGACCCCGGCTGCACCGCCGCACCGGTCTGCGCCAGCGCGACGGTCGCCGGCCCCAGGGTCACCGGCCGGGAACCGAAGCGGTTGTCCAGGCGGATCCGCGCCTGGCTGCCGCCCAAGTGCGGGTTGACGATCATGCGCAACGTCTGGTCGTGCAGGCGGGGACGGCCGCTGCTGGCGTCGCTCGGGGCGGCGGCCCACGAGCCGACCCAGTGCGGGGCGCAGGTGGCCGCCGACGAAAGCGCCGGGGTCACGAGCGCTACGGCCCCGGCGGCCAGCCCCGCGACCAAGCGCCGCCTTAGCGCGTCACGGCGCGGCTTGACCGGAAGGTGCGTGGGCCGGTGCACGCCCGCAAGCTACCCCATCCCGAGCGGGCCCCGCGGCACCCGGCCGGCTACTCGAGCAGGCCGTCGCGGTCAATTACCGTCCGGACCGCGTCGGCGGCGATCTCCTGGCCGGCGGCGGTGAGATGCAGGCCGTCCGACGCCCGGACCCGTACGGGGCGCCCGTCGTGCCCGATGCTCTGGTGGAAGGCGCCGTCGGGGGTGAAGATCGCGCCGAGGTCGAGCACGGTGACGTGGGAGAGCCGGCGAGCCGCCAGGCGCACGGCGGCGTTGGCGGCGGCGACGATCTTCGCGAACGCTGGGTTACGGGGGACCGGGATCAGCAGCCACAGGACCTCGCCGTGGCCCGAGCGCCGGTAGATCTGCATGAGCTCGCGCTGGCGCGCCGCGAGCGCCACCGTCCACGAGGGACCGCAGCAGTCCAGGTTGTGGCCCTGCGCGCGGATCGGGAACCCCTCGTTGCCGCCGAGGGAGATCACGGTGACGCGGGGGTGCAGCGACGACACCTGCTTGCGGCCCCGGCGCAGCCAGTCGGTGTCGCTACCGGGCCCGCTCAGGCGGGTGCCCGGAACGGCCGCCGAGCGGACCCGTGCGGCCGCGCCGTAGCGTCTCCAGCGCACTGTCGATGCCCTCGATCGTCGAGTCGCCGGTGGTCAGCAGCACGGGGCCGCTGGTGGCGGGCAGCGGCTTGGCCGACCCGATCGCCACCCTTGTTGTGGTGCGGTGGCCCGCCAGGCTCACCACGACGCGCAGTTGCCCGCTCGCGCGCGGCCGGAACCGTCGGGTCACGCCCTTCGAGCCGGTGACCAGGGCGACCTGACTGCACCGCTGCCCGAGGTGACCGCCGTTGACGCAGAGCCGGACCTTCCGGTCACCAAGGCCCCAGCGGTCGACGATGCGCACGTGCACGAGCCTGCCGCGCCCGGATCGCTTCGGTGCGCGGACGGTGATCCGATGGGTGCACGACGGTGTGCGGATGTCCGTGGTGTAGGTGCGAGGGGTGCCGCGGACCGGGGTGACGGTGGCCAGGAACCGGCGGACGCGACGCTCGCAGCTCGAGGTCTCGGCGTCCGGCAGGAGCATCCGCCCGGAGGCATCCAGTCGGCGGGCGGCGAGCGGGCGCACCTGGTCGCCGACCTGCTCGGCGACGATGACCGCCGCCCCCGGCGGGCCGAGAGCGAACAGCCCGATGTGCCCGATCTCCTCCCGAGAGGAGATGAAGATCGTGTCCGGCTGGGACGCGGGCGGCGGAGGCGCCGGAGGGCCCGGGACCTGAGGCGGGACCGGCGTCGGCGGGGGCGCCGGCACGATCGGAGGCAGCGGGGTCGTCGGCACGCCCGGCGTCGGCGGCAGTCCGCCGGGTCCTGCGCGGCCGCGACCCCCGTGGGGCAGGCCACGGCGACGAGCGCGCAGACCAGCACCCGCCTCACGGTCGCCTCCCACGTGTCGCCGGACGTCCCACGGGCCGACCCTACTACCCGACCGCCGCGGCCACGCAGGCCGCGAACGAACCTAAGGCAGATTGCGACAGCAGACAGGACCCCATGCCGAGTACGTCGTCACCCCGGCGTCGCGCCATGAGGGCGTCCCGTGCGATTCACAACAACCCGTCGCACAACCGCTCCCCCAGCCGCCACCTCGATGGCAACCCGAGCCCGGGAGTTTGTGGAGGTGGCGGACGTTAGTCCGTCGCCTCCACAAACTCCCAAGGGTAAATCGCCCCCCGGGGCGATTTACCCCGGGGTCACCCGGTAGGCGTCAAAGACCCCGTCGATGTTGCGCAGCTTGTTGACGGTCGCCTTCAGGGCGCGGGTGTCGCCGACCTCGACGACGAAGCGGTTCTGGACCATCGGCGTGTCGACGACGCAGCGCGCCTCGAGGATGTTGACCCCGGACTCGGCGAACGTCCGGCTGAGGTCCTCCAAGAGGCGGTGGCGGTCCCAGCCGTCAACCTGCAGCTCGACCTTGAAGGAGGTCTCGTGACCGCCCTCCCAGTGCACACGCACGAAGCGCTCGGGGTCCTTGCGCAGGGCAGCGGCGTTCGGGCAGTCGTCGCGGTGGATGGTGATCCCGCGCCCGAGGGAGACGTAGCCGACGATCGGGTCCCCGGGCACCGGCCGGCAGCATTTGGCCATCCGCAGCAGGACGTCGTCGACCCCTTCCACGACGATGCCGTACTGGCCGGAGGAGCCGGTGGGCTGGCGCCGCTCGCGCTTGGTGGCCAGCAGAGATTCGACGGTCGTCGTCTGCTCCTCGGCGGCCTCGCCCTGCTTCAGACGCTGCAGGACCTTGTTGACGACCACCTTCGGCGAGATCTTGGCGCCGCCGAGGGCGATGTAGAAGTCGTCGGCCTTCTTGAAGCCCATCTCGCGGATGACGTCGGCCAGCAGCGGTGAGCCGGCGATCTTCTGCGGCGGCAGGCCGGCCTTGGCCACGTGCTCCTGCAGCAGGGCGCGGCCGGTGTGCTCGGTGTCCTCCCGCGACTCGGCTTTGAACCACGCCTTGATCTTGTTGCGCGCCCGGGTCGTCTTGACGACCGCGATCCAGTCGCGGGACGGGCCGCGCTCACGGTTGGCGGTGAGCACCTCGACGATGTCGCCGCTGCGCAGCTCGTAGTGCAGCGGCACGATCTTGCCGTTGACGCGCGCGCCGACGCAGCGGTGGCCGATCTCGGTGTGGACATCGTAGGCGAAGTCCAGCGGGGTCGCCCCGGCCGAGAGCGACTTGACCTCGCCCTTGGGCGTGAAGACGTACACCTCCTCGTCGATCAGGTCGACCTTGAGGCTGGCCATGAACTCCTCGGGGTCCTGGTCCTGCTGCCAGTCGAGCATGGACCGCAGCCACTTCAGCTTGGCCTCGCCGTCGGCCAGCGGGCCCGCGGTGACCCGGTCCGGTGCGGACGCTCCGGTCGCGTTCGCGTCCTGCTTGTAGATCCAGTGCGCGGCGACGCCGTACTCGGCCTGGTCGTGCATCTCGCGGGTGCGGATCTGGATCTCCAGCGGCTGACCCTCGGGCCCGATGACCGTGGTGTGCAGCGACTGATACATGTTGAACTTCGGCATCGCCACGAAGTCCTTGAAGCGGCCCGGGAGCGGTTTCCACAGCGAGTGGATGACGCCGACCGCGCCGTAGCAGTCCTTGACGGAGTCGACGATCACGCGCATAGCGGTGAGGTCGTAGATCTCGTTGAACTCGCGGCCCTTCTTGGTCATCTTCGAGTAGATGGAGTAGAAGTGCTTGGCGCGCCCGAGGATCTCGGCCTTGATGCCAAGGGCCTCGAGTTCCCGCGCCAGGTAGGCGCCGGACTTGTCGACGTAGACCTCGCGCTCCTCGCGCTGCTGGTTGACCAGGCCCTTGATCTCCTGGTACTTGCGGGGATGCAGGGCGGCGAACGCGAGGTCCTCCAGCTCCCACTTGATGGCGTGGATACCCAGGCGGTGCGCGAGCGGCGCGTAGATCTCCAGGGTCTCCTTGGCCTTGTCGATCTGCTTCTGCTTGGACATCGCGCCGATCGTGCGCATGTTGTGCAGGCGGTCGGCGAGCTTGATGAGGATGACCCGGACGTCGGAGGCCATCGCGACCATCATCTTGCGGTAGTTCTCCGCCTGAGCCTCGTCGCGGGACTGGAAGGTGATGCCCGTGAGCTTGGTGACGCCGTCGACGAGGCTGGCGACCTCCTCGCCGAAGCGGTCGGTGACCTCCGTCAGCGACGCGGTGGTGTCCTCGACGGTGTCGTGCAGCAGCGCGGCGACGAGCGTCTCGGTGTCCAGGCGCATGCCGGCGCAGATCTTCGCCACGCCGACCGGGTGGGTGATGAACGACTCGCCGGACTTGCGGCGCTGGTCGGCGTGGTGCTCGCAGGCGAAGACGAAGGCGTCGCGGACGCGGTCCCGGTCCACGGTGAGGACGGCGTCGCGGGCGTGCTCCTCGACGATCGCGTACAGGTCGGCGAGCAGGCGCTGCTCGTTCTCGTTGAGCTCCTTGGCTGCGACCGGGTCGGCCAGCGCGGCGGGCGCCCGGCCGTTGCCGCGCTCGGCGACCGCGTCGACCGGACGCCGGTCAGACGCCGAGCTGGCCGCTGTCAGGCCGCCAGGGGCATCGTCGCCCGACGAACGGGTCGTGCTCAGGCCGCCACCGGCATCGCTCTCAACCATCGCTCTCCCTGCGCCAGCCGTGCGGCGCACGCGCGGTACGTCGCGGACCCGTCGAGGTCCACGCGCCCGTCGACCACCCGCAGCTGCACGCACAGGCTCCGCGGGTGCACGTCGGCCAGTCCCGTCTCGCCCAGGACCCGCAGGACACGGGCGGCGAGGAGCGATGGACGGGGGCGCGGTCCGGGCCCGCGGAGCGCGGTGACCGGATCGGCGCCGTCCCGCAGGGCACGGTAGACGGCAACCATCGGCTCGCGCAGCGTGTGCAGGACGGTGTGGACATGCTCGCTGAAGCGTAGCTCGTCCGCGCCCCACGCCAGATGCGCCAGCGTGTCCGGGGTGGCGGCAACGACCCGCGCCAGGAGGGCCGGGTCGGCCGGGGGGTCCAGCACCACGAGGTGCTCGTAACCGGCGGCGGCGGCCGCGTCGGCCTCGAGCGTCTCCCAGTCGGCCAGGTGCACGGCGCCGCCACCGAGTGTTTGCAGCGCGCCGATGCGGGCCTCGGCGTCGGCGCAGGCCACGAGCACCCGCTCCCCGGAGGCGGCGAGGGCACCGATGACCCCGGCGGGTCCGGCCCCGCGGTGGTCACGGGCTCCCGGCCCGGCGGCCGCCCGCCACGGATCCCGGCCGCGGGCGGGTGGCGCCCCCTCGGGCAGCGGCGTTACAGGTACCCCGTAGGCGGCCATGACCGCCTCCTCCCAGCCGGGGCGCCCGCCGACCACGGTGACCTCGCCGGGCGGCCCGTCCTCGAGGACGTGGCGCAGCACGAGCCGGGGCTCGACGGCACCCTGCCACTCGTTGCGCTCCAGGCGGAACGTCGCCGGCAGCCCGTGGTCGGTGTCCGTCGGGAGCGCCGACCGGCCGAAGGCCACCCCGCGCGCCTGGGCGCCTGCGACCCGGACGGTGAAGCGGACGTGCTTGCCCTCCCCCATCGGCCGGGCGTCCGCGAAGCGGGCCGCGCCGACGAGGAGGTTCGGTGTGGGGTTGCCGATCCCGAACGGCGAGAGGGCCTGCAGCTCGTCCGCGAGCTCCAGGCCGAGGTCGGTGCCGCCGACCACCGCGTCGACGCGCTCGACGGGCATCAGGTCCTCGGCGGTAAGGACCGCCTCGGCGTGGGTGACGAACGCGGCCCGGAACGCGTCGACCCCGTCGGCGGCCAGCGTGCAGCCGGCCGCGGCGCGGTGGCCGCCGTGGCGCTGCAGGTGGCCGGCGCACGCGTTCAGCGCACCGAGCAGGTCGAACCCGGGGATCGACCGGCCCGAGCCGGTGCCCTCGCCGGCGTCGAGCGCGACCACGAGGACGGGGCGGTGGTGGCGCTCGGCCAGGCGGCTGGCGACGATGCCGATGACTCCGGGGTGCCAGCCCTCGCCCGCGACGACGAAGGCGGCCGGCAGCGCGTCGGCGCTCGCCTGGGCGACCTGGGCCTCCGCGGCGAAGAGGATCCGCGTCTCTACGTGCCGGCGTTCGGCGTTCAGGTGGTCCAGCTCGTCGGCGACGACCCGGGCGCGCTCCTCGTCCTCGCACAGCAGGAGCTCCAGGGCGGCGTCGGCGCGCAGCATGCGGCCGGCGGCGTTCAGGCGCGGGGCCAGGCGGAAGCCGATGGCCGTGGCGTCCAGCGCGCCCGGGTCCGCCTTGGCCACGCGCATGAGGGCTCGGAGCCCGATCTTCTGGGTCCGGCGCAGCGCCACGAGGCCCTCACGGACCAGACGCCGGTTCTCGCCGACCAGCGGGACGCAGTCGGCGACGGTGGCCAGCGCAACGAGGTCCAGGTCGGCGTGGAGCTCCGACGGGTCGGCCCCGGCCGCAGCCAGCAGCGCGCCGGCGAGCTTGTGGGCCACGGCGGCGGCGCACAGCTCAGGGCACGGGTAGCCGCAGACCGCCGGATGGACGATGGGGGCGTCGGGCAGCCGGCCGTCGGCGCGCGGCGCGTGGTGGTCGGTGACGATGACCTCCATGCCCGCCTCGCGGGCGAGCGCGACCTCGTCGACGGCGGTGATGCCGCAGTCCACGGTGATCAGCAGCTGCGTGCCGCGGTCGCGGAGGCGCTGCACGGTGGCCGGCTGGAGGCCGTACCCGTCCTGCACCCGGCCGGGCAGGTACCAGTCCACGTCCGCACCCAGCGTGCGCAGCGCCCGGACGAGGATCGCCGTCGAGCAGACACCGTCGACGTCGTAGTCGCCGTGGATGGTGATGCGGGTGCCCGCGCGGGCGTGGCGGAGGATCGCCGTCACGGCCACGTCGATGCCGGCGAACCCGGCGACGTCGTGCATGTCCGCGGCGGCCAGCCACGCCCGGGCGGCGTCCGGGTCCCCGAGGCCGCGGCGGGCGAGGATCTGGGCAATCGGGAAGCTCACCCCGAGCGTGTCCTGCAGGCCCAGGGCGCAGCGCACGTCGAACGGGGCGATGTCGAGGCGGACGTCCACGCCGGCGACGGTACGCGCCGCGGTGGACGGACCGGCCCCGCCCGGCCGCTCCCTCCGCGAAGTTGTGACGTCTGCGAGGCAAAGGCGCCGCGCCGCGAGCCTGCGCGAGAGGAGTGGAGGCTCGCGTGTCCCTGAGAGCAGTGAGGTTCCACGCACGCGGCCGCCGCCGCGCCCGCGGCGGCGCGCGGAACCCGACGTGCCTATGACAGCGGCGAGACTCCACCCTCATGTCGGGGTCGTGCGGCCCTCACGCCATGGCCGACACGAGGCTCCTGCCCCGCGGCCGGTGTCATCTACAGCGCGATGACCCGCAGGGCCGGGTCCAGCGCCGCGATGTCGTCAGGATCACCGGTCACGACCCCGTGCCCGCGCGAACGGGCGCAGATCACCACGGACGCGTCGACGACGTCCGACGTGCCCCGTGCGCCGCAGAGCACACCCGTCGCGCGGGCCTCGGCGTCGTCCAAGCCAACCGCCACAACGGCGTCCAGAGCAAGGAACCGGGCCAGCCTCGCCTGGCGTGCCGACCCGCGCCACGCCTGGGCGATGACCCCGGCTGGCACGGCGATCGTGCCGGCCGCCGTGGTCGCCTCGGCGAGCAGGGCCTGCAGGCGGCGGTCGCCGCGCTCGATGGCGATCAGCGCCCCGGTGTCCAGCGTCACGCCTGGCACCGACGATCAGTCCAGGCCCAGCGCTCGACGGGCCCACGCACGGTCCGCCTGCGACGGCGGACCCGCGTCGGCCTCCATCTCGGCCAGCAGCTCGGCGAGGCCATCAAAACGGCCGCGCTGCTGCATGGCGTCGGCGACGAACGCGGAGACCGACGTCGCCCGACCCTCGGCGACCGCCTGCCGGGCAGCCTGCACGAGGTCGTCCGGGAGGCTCACCGCGATCTTGGTGGTCATACCGACATCATACTCACTGCAGCCGTGTTCACGCCACCCTTGTGGCGTGGCGGGCGCCCGGCCGGTCGCGCGCCGGACCGACAGTTCGATCCGGTCAGGCGGTGGCGGGCGCCTGCGCGGCGTTGCTGCGGCGGATGCCCTCGTAGTACACGACTGCGATCCCGAGCACGGCGCCGGGCACGCCCTCCAGCGCGCTGAGCAGCACGGTGTCGTTGCGGCCCGGGATGCTGAAGCCGTTGATGAGCAGCGCCACCACGAACGAGCCGATCAGCGCCCCGAGGAAGGCGCCGACGATCCCGCCCCAGAAGCGGTCGGGCAGCCAGATGGTGAAGTGCCAGATGGCCAGTCCCATCATGATCCAGCAGAACGCGGCCATCAGCGCGGCCTCCCGTGGTTGCGGTTGCGGGGCTTGCCCGCTTTCGGCTTCTTGGGCTTGGCCCTGGTGTCCTTCATGACCGTGTCCTCGGGTCTCGCGTCGGCGGTCGGATCGAAGTCGGGGTCCGCCGTGGCCACCGGGGGCCCGGCGTCCACGCGCAGGTCGTCGACGAGCTGCTTGAACTCGCTCGCCGATACGCCCTGCGATGGGTCGTCGGGAGTGGTGACCCGTCGCTTGCCCGTCCGCGGCTTGATCTCGACCTGCTTGGCCGCCGAGCCGGTCGCGTAGGCGGGGACAACGCCCCCGTTCTCGTCGCGGATCCGGCCCGCCCGGCGCTGGTAGACGGGCTCGCGCTCCTTCCAGTGCTGGAAGACCGGCGCGGCGATGAAGATCGACGAGTAGGCGCCCGACAGGGTGCCGATGAGCAGCGCGAAGGCGAAGTCGCGCAGCGTGTCGCCGCCGAAGACCATTAGCCCGAAGATCGGCAGCGCCGTGGAGAACGACGTGGCCAGCGACCGAGTCAGCACCTCGCTCATCGAGCGGTTGACGATCTGTGAGAACGCGGCCCGCGGCATTCTCGGGATGTTCTCCCGGATGCGGTCGAAGACGATGATCGTGTCGTACAGCGAGTAACCGAGGATGGTCAGCAGCGCCGCGACGGTCGACGTGGTCACCTCCCGGCCGGTCAGCGAGTACACGCCCGCCACGATGAGGATGTCGTGCATCAGGGCGATGAGCACGGGGACGGCGTACTTCCACTCGAAGCGCAGCGCGATGTAGGCGCTGATCACGAAGAGCGAGACGATGATCGCGATGATCGCGCCCTTGGCGACGGTGTTGCCGAACGTCGGGCCGATCGACTGGGTGTCCGGAGAGCCACGGATGCCGTACTTGGCGTCCAGGGCGGCCGTCGCCTTCGTGGTCTGGACGGGTTTGAGCTGCTTGGTGGAGATCTGGAACGCGTTGGCGCCGAGGGTCTTGTCCGTGATGCCCTGGATCTGCGCGCCCTCGCCGACGCCCGCCTTGGTCAGGGCGTCACGGATGCCGTTCTCGTCGGCGGGCTTGACGAGGGCGGCGGTGATGCGGGTTCCGGACTCGAAGTCGATGCCGAACTTCACGCCCTTGCCCCCGATGGCCAGCGCGCCGATGAGCAGGATCACGCCGGAGGCCGAGAAGAACCAGCGGGCCGCGCCGGAGAAGTCAAAGCCACCCCAGGCCGGCTTGTCGCTGGAGCGGTCGCCGACCGCGAGGGCGCCCTTGCTGGACAGCAACCGCGTCTTGGAGAGCAGGACGAGGATCGCCTGGGTCAGCAGGACGGCCGTGAACAGCGACACGAGCGTGCCGATGCCCAGCACGAGTGCGAAGCCCTTGACCCCCGCTGTGGACAGGACGAAGAGGATGAATGCCGTCATGAACGTCACGACGTTGGCGTCGATGATCGCGCCCAGGCCCTTCTTGTAGCCGGCGGCGACGCCCGCGACCACGGATCGGCCCGCGCGTATCTCCTCTTTGACGCGTTCGAAGATGACGATGTTCGCGTCGGCGGCCACCCCGATGGTGAGGATCAGCCCCGCGATGCCCGGCAGCGTCAGCGTGATCGGGATGAGCTTGATGAGGGCGAAGAAGTACAACGAGTAGACGAGGAGGGCGACGACGGCGACGCCGCCGAGGACGCGGTAGAACAGCAGCAGGAACAGCGCGACGATGGCGAAGCCCGCGGCGCCGGCGATCACGCCCTGGTCCAGTGCCTGCTGGCCGAGCGTCGCCGAGACCTGGGACTGGGAGATGAGCTCGAGCTTGACCGGCAGCGCGCCGTACTTCAGCTGGTTGGCGAGCTCCTGCGCGGACTTGATGGTGAAGCCGCCGGAGATCTCCGACCCGTTGGCGCCGTCGATGCCGTCGCCGTTGCGCTGGTAGTCGATGTAGGGGACCGACACGAGCTGCTTGTCCAGCACGATCGCGAAGTGCTGGAACTTGTTCTGCGGGTCGGTGACCGGCTGCCCGTCGGCGGTGGCGATGAAGCTCGACCCGCGCTGGGCGATCTCCCGCGTCACCGTCTGCCACTTCTTGCGCCCGGCGTCGGTGAACTCGAAGGTGACGTTCGGGGCCTGGGTCTGCTGGTCGAAGTTCTGCTCAGGGTTCTTGATGTCCGTCCCGCGCAGGGCGAAGCTGTCGTTCAGGACGTAGTAGCAGTCCGGGCCGTCCTTGCCCAAGTCACCGGCGGCGGGCTCGCGCTGCACGAGCGTCGTGCCCGCCTTGACCTCGACGACCCGGAGCTCGGGGTCACGCTTGAGCAGCTTGGCGGCCTGCTCGCCGGTGCGCAAGGCCTTCTCAGTCTCGTCGGGGCCGGCGACGACCTTCCGTGTCTTGTCGTTGACGAGGTAGTACTTGTTGCCGCTGGAGGTGTTCGAGCTGGGCATCGCCGGACGCCGCTTGGCCCGGGCCACCGCATCGAACTGGGGCAGGCAGCCCTGCTGGCCGGCGGCCGGGCCCCCGGTCACCGAGAAGTCGTTCGGCGCCGGCTTGCCCGACTTGCCGACGACGTTCTTCTCCCAGTCGTAGAAGAACAGCTGGGCGGTGGTGCCGACCTGGTCGACGGCCTCCTGCGCGTTCTTGACGTCGGGCAGGGAGACGGTGATCTGGTCGGCGCCGGAGCGCTGGATCTCCGGCTCGGAGACGCCCAGCGCGTCGACGCGCTTGCGCATGATGTCGATCGAGCGGTCCAGCGCCTCGGGGGAGACCGTCGGCGCGAACTTCGTGGGCTTGGCCTGGTAGCTGAGCGAGACGCCGCCCTTGAGGTCGAGCCCCAGGCGCGTCTTCTTCGTCGCGATGGCCACGGCGGAGCCGAGCATCAGCAGGGCGACGAAGCCGAGGATGAGCAGGTTGCGGCGGCGGTCGGTCATGAAGGGGCCTGATCGGTTCTCGGACGGGGCACGGCGGCTACGCGGTCGGCGTGAGGACGAGCAGCAGCCCGCCGTCGTCGTCGTAGGCGGGGAAGATGTCGGCGCTGGCCCGTTCGGCCCGGTCGCCCTCGGCGTTGACCTGCACCGGCTTGGCCAGCTGGCGCACGCCCCACTCCAGGGCGGTGGACACGGGGTCGTCCCCGGCGTCGAAGTTCAGGCCGAGGACGGCGGAGACCGGCCGGCCGATGACCGACTGGTCGTCCAGGCCGGTCAGCTCGAAGGAGCCGCGGCCGCAGGCAATCACGTTGCCCTCCTGGTTGCAGGCGAAGAACGCGGCGTTGGGCGCCGGGTAGTAGTCGTCCAGCAGCTCGAAGAGAAACCCGAACCCGCACTTGTCGCAGCCCTTGGGGCGCGAGTGGAAGCCGGCGTTGCGGTCGTTGGCAGCCGAGCGGTTGCCGCAGTTGGGACAGATGAAGAAATGGGCCATCGGAAGGTCGTTCGGGCTCGGGGTCGCTGAGGTGCGCGACACGCCGTGCGGTCTCACAGGGTACGCGGTGACCGGACGACGGGCGCTGCCGGGGCACCGGCAGCGCCGGACGGCCCTCAGAACAGGGCGGGATCGGAGGCCGGCGCCTCCAGCCCGAGGTGGGCGTAGGCCCGGTAGGTGGCGACGCGTCCGCGCGGCGTGCGCTTGATGAACGCGCACTGCAGCAGGTAGGGCTCATAGACGTCCTCGAGGGTGTCGGTCTCCTCCTGGACGGCCACCGCGAGCGTCGACAGGCCGACCGGGCCGCCCTCGAACTTCACGCAGATCGCGTGCAGGATGTCCCGGTCCAGGCGGTCCAGGCCGACGGCGTCGACCTCCATGAGCTCCAGGGCCGCGTCGGCGACCGGCGCGGTGATGATGCCGCCGGCCTTGACCTCCGCGTAGTCGCGGACCCGCTTGAGCAGGCGGTTGGCCACCCGCGGCGTGCCGCGGGACCGTCCGGCGATGGCCTCCGCGCCGCCGTCGGCCAGCGCCACGCCAAGGATCGCCGCGCTGCGGCGCACGATCGCCCCCAGGTCGGCGGTGCCGTAGGGCTCCAGGCGGTGCTGGATCCCGAAGCGGTCGCGCAGCGGCGTGGTCAGGCGCCCGGCGCGGGTCGTGGCCCCGACGAGGGTGAAGGGCGGCAGGTCCAGGGTCATGACCCGGGCCCCGGCCCCCTGGCCGACGGTGATCGGCAGCTGACCGTCCTCCATCGCCGGGTAGAAGGTCTCCTCCAGGGCTCGCGGCAGGCGGTGGATCTCGTCGACGAAGAACACGCTGCGGGGCTCCAGGGCGGTGAGGAAGGCGGCGACGTCGCCCTTGCGCTCCAGCGCGGGGGCGGCGGTGGACACGCAGGGCACGCCGAGCTCGCCGGCCAGGATCTGCGCCAGCGACGTCTTGCCCAGCCCGGGCGGGCCGGCCAGGAGCACGTGGTCCATGGCCTCCCCGCGGGCGCGCGCCGCCGCGATGGAGACCGCGAGCTGCTCGCACAGCGCGGCCTGGCCGACGAACTCGCTCAGGCGGCGCGGGCGCAGGGTGGCCTCGACCTGCACGTCCTCGTCCAGGACGTCGGGGGTCTGGATTCGGGGCACGTCGGTCATCCGCGGGCCGCCGCCTTCAGCGCGTGGCCGATGAGCTGCTCGGCGGTCGCGTCGCCCGGCGCGCCCGACAGCAGGCGCTCGGCCTCGCTCAGCTCGTAGCCGAGCTCGACGAGCCCGTCGCGGGCCAGCAGGCGCGGGTCGTCGCCGTGGCTCGGCCCCCCGCAGACCGCAGGCACGAGGTCCTGCGGGACGCCGACCTTCTCGCGCAGCTCGACGATGATCCGCTCGGCGGTGCGCTTGCCGATGCCGGGCACGGCCTGGAAGCGCTTGGCGTCCCCGGCGGCCAGCGCGCCGACGAGGTCACGGGGGGAGCCGCCCGACAGGACCGCGAGCGCCATCTTCGGGCCGACGGACTGCACGCCGAGCAGCAGCGTGAACAGGTCCTGTTCCTCCTCGGTGGCGAAGCCGTACAGGGCCATGCTGTCCTCGCGGACGATGAGCTCCGTGTGCAGGCTCACGCTCTGGCCGACGGGCGGGACGCGCTCCATGGTCTGCGCGGAGACCGCCACGCGGTAGCCGACTCCGGACGCGGTCTCCACCACCACGTGATCGGTGCGGCGGAGGGCCACCTCCCCCGCCACGCGGGCGATCATGCGCTCGCCCCCGCCAGCGCGGCGGCGTGCAGCATCGGCGCGTGGTTGGCGTGGCAGATGGCCACGGCCAGGGCGTCGGCGGCGTGGTCCGGTCGCGGGGGTTCGGGCAGCGCCAGCAGCGACTGCACCATGCGCGTGACCTGGTCCTTGTCGGCGCGGCCGCTGCCGCAGACGGCGGACTTGACCTGCTGCGGGGTGTAGCCGTGGCAGCCCAGGGCTCGCTGGCCGGCGGCCAGGAGGATGACCCCGCGGGCCTGCCCGACCGCCATCGCGCTGGCGACGTTGGCGCCGAAGTACAGCTCTTCCAGCGCGATCGCGTCGGGCTGGTGGGCGGCGAGCAGCTCGGTGATCCGCGTGTACAGCTCGGTGAGCCGCAGCTCGCCGGCGGTGTGGGCGCGGGTGACGATGACGCCCCCGTCGAGAGCCACCAGGCGCCCGCACCGGCGCGCGACCACGCCGAAGCCGCAGTTGGCCAGCCCGGGGTCGATGCCGAGGACGATCATGTGTTCGGGATTCTGCCCGGCGGTCCGGATGCCTCCCCGAGACCTGGCCCGCGGCGCTCAAGACCGCGGCGCGTTGGCCGATAGGGATCGTGGCATGCGTCGCCGCCCCCCCGCACCGGATCCCGAGGTCGAGTCCCTGCGCGTCCAGCTCTCCGAAGCGCGCGAGCGGGTCGCCCAGCTGGAGCGTGAGCGCGCGGCGGCGTCCGGCCGTGACCCGCGCACCCGCTTGCTCACGGTCGACGCCTTCCGCCAGACCGCCGCCCGCGAGCTGGAACGGACCCGGCGCAGCGGGGCCCCCGTCAGCCTCGCGCTCATCGACATCGACGGCTTCCGGGACCTGAACGCCGCCCGGGGCGCCGCCAGCGGGGACGCTGCGCTGGCCGCGGTCGCCGAGGCGCTGCGCGAGGTCACCCGGACCGCCGACGTCCTCGGCCGCACCGGGGCCGACGAGCTGGCGGTCCTGCTCCCCGACACCGAACTGGAGGGCGCCGTCGCCTGCGCCCAGCGCCTCGTGGACCGCGTCGAGGCCCACGAGATCGCCGAGGTCGGGCACCTCACCGTTTCCGCGGGCACCGCCCAGCACCGGCGCCTGGGCACGATCGACGCGCTGCTGGGCCGGGCCGCCGTGGGTCTGGACCGGGCGCGCCGGGCGGGGGGCGGACGGGTCGACCCCGGGCTGGCGACGGTCAGCCCCGGCGACGAGGAGGAGAGCGTCAACAACCCCCACGCCGACGTCATCGAGGCCCTCGCCGTGACCCTCCTCGAGCGCGACCGCTACACCGGCGAGCACTCCGAGTCGGTTGTCGCGATGGCCCGCAGCGTCGGCCGCGCGCTCGGCCTGCACCTGCCCGAGATCGAGCGTGTCGGGGCAGCGGCGCTGCTGCACGACATCGGCAAGGTCGCCATCCCCGACCACATCCTCAACAAGCCGGCCAAGCTCGACGCGGAGGAGTGGGTGCTCATGCGCGAGCACCCGGTCATCGGCTGGCGGATCCTACAGGCCATCCCGGGCCTCGGGGCGGTCGCCCGCATCGTCCGCCACGAGCACGAGTCCTTCGACGGCTCCGGCTACCCCGACGGCCTGACCGGGGAGGACATCCCCGTCGGCAGCCGCATCATCCTGGCCTGCGACACCTACCACGCGATGACCTCCGACCGCCCCTACCGCGCCCGGATGCCGCACGCCGACGCGATCCACGAGCTCGCGCGTTGCGCGGGGTCGCAGTTCGACCCGAAGGTCACCGAGGCGCTCATCGGGCACCTGCACGGCCTGCGCCAGTCCGGGTCGCCGCTCGTCGCCTGAGCGGGCCGTACCCTCCCCGGCGTGAGCGACACCGACAGCGCCGGGACGGACAAGGACCTGGACGCGGCCGGGCTGCTGGATGGCCTGGACGGCGAGGCCCGGGCGCAGCGCGTGGAGCTCCTGCGCTGGCTGCGTGACGAGCAGGGGTTCGGGGTCGAGGACCTCCAGCGTGCCACCGAGAGCCAGACGCTCGTCCTGATGCCCTCCGAGCGGGCGCTCGGCGGCGAGCACCGCCTCACCGGGGCACAGGTGGCCGAGCAGGCCGGGGTGGCCCCAGGGTTCCTGCGCGACCTCCTACGGGCCAACGGCATCCCGGCGGACGTCGAAGACTCCGGACTGGCCGTGTACACCGAGATCGAGGTGGAGGCGGCGCGGATGGCGCGGACGTTCGTCGACGCCGGCCTCAGCGAGGAGCAGATCCTCGGCGTGGCCCGGGTCCTGGGGCGCAGCTTCAGCCAGATCGCCGAGATGATGCGACGGCTCACCTTCGAGCTCGTGCTCGCGCCCGGCTCCACCGAGCTGGAGCTCGCCCGCAGCTACCAGGCCGCCTCGCAGCAGCTCGTGCCCTCCCTCGGCCCGCTGCTGCAGACCGTCCTGCATATGCACCTGCGCGACGCGGTGGCCACCGAGGTCGTCACCGTGCAGGAGCGCGGGGCCGGCGCGCTGCCCGGGGCCCGCGAGGTCGTCGTCGCCTTCGCCGACCTCGTCGGGTTCACGCGTATGGGCGAGGAGGTGCCGCCCGAGACGCTGGGCGCCGTGGCCGGGCGTCTGGAGGACCTGGCCGCGGAGGCCGTGTCCGCTCCGGTCCGGGTGGTCAAGACGATCGGGGACGCGGTCCTGCTGGTGTCGACGGACGCCGCGGCGATGGTGCACGCGTCGCTGGCCTTCGTCGACGTGGCCGCCGCCGAGGGCGAGGACTTCCCCCAGCTGCGGGTGGGCATCGCCTCGGGGCTCGCGGTCAGCCGCGCCGGCGACTGGTTCGGGGCCCCGGTGAACCTGGCCAGCCGCCTGAGCGGGGTGGCGCGGGCGGGCAGCGTCGTGGCCACCGAGGAGGTCTCAGAGGCGGTCGGGGACCAGATCGCGTGGTCGTTCGCGGGCGGCAAGCGGCTGAAGAACGTCGGCCACGAGGTCAAGCTCTTCCGGGCGCGCCGGATCGAGGATGACGAGGCGGGTGCCGACGACACCGGCGAGGCCGACGACGACCACGGGCGCGCCTCACGACGCCGCCGGCGTGAGCGCCGCTGACCCGGACGCCGCGCCGGGCGGGCGCTACCCGGCGAGGCGCTCCATGATCGCGTCGTCGACGTCGTAGTTGGCGTGGATGTCCCCGACGTCGTCGTTCTCGTCGAGGCTGTCGATGAGGCGGAAGAGCTTGCCGGCGGTCTCCTCGTCGAGCTCGATCCGGGTCTGCGGGCGCCACAGCACCTCACCGGAGGCGATGTCGACGTCAGCGTCCTGGAGGGCCCGGCGGACGGCCTGGAAGTCGGTGGGCTCGGTGATGACCTCAAAGCTGCCTGAGTCGGCGACGATGTCCTGTGCCCCGGCGTCGACGGCGACCATGAGGTCGTCCTCGTCGTAGCGCTCGGCATCGACGGTCACCACGCCCTTCTTGTCGAACAGGTAGGCCACCGACCCGGGCTCCCCGAGGGCGTAGCCGGCCTTGCTGAGGATGTTGCGCACGTCGCTGCCGGTGCGGTTGCGGTTGTCGGTGAGGGCCTCGATGAGGATGGCCACGCCCCCCGGGCCGTAGCACTCGTACATGACCTCCTCGAAGGACTCGGCGTCCGCCCCGGCCCCGGTGCCCTTGTCGATCGCCCGCTGGATGTTGTCCTTGGGCATCGAGGCGTCCTTGGCCTTCTGCACCGCGAGCGACAGTGACGGGTTGCCCTCGATGTCGCCGCCGCCGGCCTTGGCCGCGACGGTGATGGCCCGCGAGAGCTTGGTGAACGCCTGCCCGCGGCGCGAGTCCACGATCGCCTTCTTGTGCTTGATCGACGCCCACTTGGAATGTCCGGACATGCCGCTGAGGCTATCGGGCGGGCCGCGGCGGGGTGCGTGGAGCCTGAGTGCTGCCACAGGTCAACGAGCCTCCACGCAGTCCCGTGGCCCGGCGACGCCGGGGACGCGTGGAGCCTGAGTGCTGCCCTATGTCATCGAGACTCCACGCAGCGGGTCGCGCGGCGGCGGTCGCGGTCGAACGCGCGTCCTACCCGGCCAGGAGCGGGCACGATCAGTGTTCGACGCACCGAGCCCTTCGCTGCAGGCTCCGCAGCGTGGGACGGCGCTCTGGGAGCGGTGGTCAGCGGCGCCAGGGCCGGCGGCTCGTGCGCGCCAATGGGGCCGGGCCGCCGTGCGCGTCGAGCAGGCCCTGGAGCCACGGGTCGAAGGCCTCGGCGCCGACGAGGACCTGCTCGCGGGCTGCGACCGCGCCGGTCCACCAGATCCCGATCGTCAGGTCCTCGGGGTCCAGCCCGTCCGCGGTTCCCGCCGCCAGGTGGCGCCCGGGGGCGCCGAGCAGGTGGGGCTTGAAGGTGAAGCGCAGGCCGTCACGGCCGCCGTCGGTCTCGCGCTCGCAGATCCAGTGGTGGTGGGTCCAGCCGACCCACGGCCCGTGCACCCCCCAGGTGAGCTCCTGCACCGGCGCGGGGACCTCGACGTACCCGGCGCGGGCGACCCGTGAGAGCTCGCGGCAGACGCGGACGGGGTCGCGCACGTCCTCCAGCGTGTGCGAGCACACCGCGACGTCGAAGGCATCGTCGGCGTACGGCCACGGCTCGGCGTCGCAGATGTCGCGCTGCGTCCACGTGGCGGCGGTGAAGCGCTCGCGGCCGGCGTCCTCGCGACCGTAGAGGCCGCGGGTCTCGTACGGGAGCAGGTCCAGGACGGCGTCCGCGCGGGCCAGTGGGCTGGCCCAGCCGCCGACGTCCAGGACACGGGCATCGTCAGGCGTGTCGCGCAGCAGGCGGGCGACCGCGGACTCAAGCACCGTTGTGCCCCCGTCCGCGCCGCTCGGGCGACCAGGTGCTCCCCCCGAACGCCCCCGCGGACGTGACGACGCATTCAGCCACCGGCGCCGACCCGCCGGTAGAGCGCCAGATGGGCGTCGACGCAGCGCTCGCGTGAGAAGCGCTCGGCGCGCGCGACGCACCGGGCGGCCGTCGCCGGGTCGCGGGCAAGATCCAGCGCGCGCAGCAGGGCCGCCGCCAGCGCCTCGGGGCTGTCCTGATCGGGCCCGAACAGCACGCCCGTGCCGTCGTCCTCGCCCACGACCTCGGCCTGCGCCCCGACGACGGGGGTCCCGCAGGCCTGCGCCTCGGCGAGCACGAGCCCGAAGGCCTCCCCCACGCTGGGCAGCGCGTGGACCCAGGCGCTGCGGTTGGCGGCGACCAGACCGTCGCGATCGTCGAGGTCGGCCTCGACGATCCCGGCGTCCCGCTCCCAGGCGGCCGGGGGCGCGCCCGCGACCCGCGAGAGCACGAGGCGGGCCTGCGGATGCTCGCGCCGGACGAGCGTCATGGCCGCCACGAGCAGGTCCACGCGCTTGCGCGGCTGGGTGTGATCGGCGGCGCACAGCACCGTGGGGTCGGGCGACCGGTCAGCGGCCGGGTCTGCCCCCGGGGTGAAGGTGCGCACGTCCACCGGCGGCGCGATGACGTGCGGGTCGACACCCAGCCAGGTGCGGAAGTGCTCGGCCGCCAGCTCGCTGAGGGCCACGACGGCGTCCGACTGCTCGCAGGCGGCGGTCACGAGCTCCTTGCGCAGCCGCCGGTTGGCCAGCGAGACCCGGTGCGGAAGGCCCATGTACCCGAACACCACGGGTACCCCGACGGCACGCTTGTAGCGCAGGGCGGCGGCGGCGTCGGTGGCGTAGTACGGGTGCACAACGTCCGGGCGCGCGCCCCGCCGCAGCGCCGCGTAGGTGAAGGGGACGTGGGCCAGGTGCTCCTCGTACAGGCGCCGGCGCAGCCGCTGCTCGATCGGCGGGCGCCACACGCGCTGCACGGTCAGGCCGTCCTCGACCACCGTCGACGGGCGCCCGGGGGTGCTCGTGATCAGGCGGGGCCGGTGGCCGGCGTCGCGCAGGCCGTCGGCCAGCTCGCGGACCACCCGCTCGGAGCCGCGGCGGACCTCGGGCCAGTAGACGGGGTTCAGGAAGGTGACGTCCACGGGCGGGCAGAGGCTAGCGGCGCGCCGACGCCCTGGGGTGCGGGCCTGGTGCGGGGCCATGACCGATGCTTGCGACGCAACCGGGGATATGCACGGTCCGCGTCGCAAGCATCGTCCCGGGCGACCTCACAGCAGCAGCGACCGGTGCCGCACGGAGCCGCGGGCCAGCGCGGCGACCTCGACGACGTCCAGGACGGCGTGGGCGGGCAGTTCGGAGACCGCCCGCGCGCGACCGCGCAGCGACGAGCCGTAGGACGGCAGCGACGGCACCGCCCAGGGCAGGACGGCGGCGAGCGCGGCCAGCGGCCGCCGTGACGCCAGGAGGCCCGCCGCCGCCAGCAGGAACGGCACCCGAACGTGCTGCGGCTTCCAGAAGTAGCCTCCGCCCGCGTAGGAGGCGCGTATCTGCGGGTGCCTGGCCGTCAGGTAGGGCAGGTGCTGCCACCGCCAGGACTCGCGGGCGCGGGCCAGGAGCGTGGCGGGCTCGACGCAGTGGTGGGTGAGCATCGCGTCGTCGGCGACCATCGGCGTTCCGGCCGCGCGGGCCCGCCAGGCCAGGTCGGTGTCCTCCCCGGCCGCCAGCGGCAGCGTGTCGTCAAAGCCCCCGCACGCCTCCAACACACCGACCGGGTAGGCGATGTTGCAGGTCTGCGCCCACACCGTCGGCCCGTCGTCGACGCTCACGACCTGGGTGCGCGCGTGCGGGGCGTGCAGGCGAACGACGGCCTCGTCGGGGTCCACGCTCGTCGGGCCCTGCACGATCGCCCCCGGGTGCCGCTCCACGGCCGCGACGGCCGCGTGCAGCCAGCCCGCCGGCGGCCGGCAGTCGTCGTCGGTGAACACGACGACCGGCGCGCGGGCGCTGCGCCACGCGGCGTTGCGCTTGGCCGCAGGGCCGGCGCTGCCGGGGGCGAAGGCGAGCGACCGCAGGACCCCGGCGCCCGCCAGGGCGTGCCCGGCCAGCAGGGCGTCGGTCTGCGGCCGGCGCGAGTCGTGCGCGACGATGACCTCGAAGCGCTCGCGGGCCAGGGTCTGCTCCGCGAGCGCGTTCAGCAGCCAGCGCAGGCGCAGCGGACGATCGTGCGAGGGCACGACGACGCTGACGGCGGGGGCCGTCCCGGGCACGGTCACGGGCCGAGGACCCCCGGGTGCTCGCGGTACCAGGCCACCGTGCGGCGCAGGCCTTCGTCGAGCGCGACCCGCGGCGCCCAGCCGGTGAGCGCGCGCAGGCGCGTGCTGTCCACGGGACGGCGGTCCACCCGCCCGGGCGCGACGGGCGCGCCCTGGTAGTCGGGGACGACGTCGGCCCCGCTCACCTCCACCAGGGTCTGGCACACCTCGCGCACGCTGTGCAGGGCGCCCCCGCCGGCGTTGAACGCCTGGCCGTGGGCGCCCCCGTCGCCGTCCGGCCCCAGGGCCGCGGCGATCGCCAGGTAGGCGTCGGCGGCGTCGGCGGCGTACAGGTAGTCGCGCTCCGGGGTGCCGTCGGAGCGGATGACCGGCGCGCGGCCCGCGAGCACCGCCGCGGTCAGTTCGGGCACCAGGCGCGAGCGGTTCAGGTCCCCGCCCCCGTAGACGTTGGAGAACCGGGTCACCGCGACGGGCAGGCCGTAGGTGTGGAAGTAGGAACGGGCGATGAGGTCGGCGGCCGCCTTGGAGACCTCGTAGGGGTGCCGGGCGTCCAGGAGCATGTCCTCGGTGAACGCGCCCGCCCGCGCCGGGCCGTAGGCGCGATCGGTCGACGCCACGACGACCCGCGGGATCTGCAGGACGCGGCAGGCCTCCAGGAGCAGCCACGTCCCTCGGACGTTGGTCTCCAGGGTGCCGACCGGCGAGCGCTCGGCCGTCCCCACGATCGGCTGGGCGGCGAGGTGGAAGACCGCGTCGACCTCGTGCTCGGCCAGCGCCCGCTCCAGCAGCGGGGCGTCGAGCAGGTCGCCACGCACCGCCACGCAGCGCTCGTCCAGGCCGTCGACGCGCAGCGCACTGCGCGGACGGCCCTCGCGCTCAAGGACCACGACCCGGGTACCACCGTCCAGCAGGGCCCGCACGAGCCAGTAGCCCACCAGGCCGCCCGCACCGGTGACGAAGGCCGACCGCATCGCGAGCAATCTAGCCGCCGGGGCAGCAGGCGGGCGGAGCGGCCGCGGGGCGTCGACCACAGCCGCGTGCGTAGGCTCTGCGCCGATGTCGATCGCCGAACGCGTCGCCGAGCACGGCTGGTACCACGTCCTGGAGCTCCCCGGCGGGATCGTGACCCCCGGCATGTTCGACCTGCGGGGCGTCGTGGACCGCTACCACCTGCCGGAGGACATGACCGGGATGCGGGCCCTGGAGGTCGGCACGTGGGACGGGTTCTGGGCCTTTGAGATGGAGCGCCGCGGGGCGACCGTGGTCGCCATCGACCTCGACGACGAGCGCGCCCTGGACTGGCCGCCCCGCCGACGGCCGACGGCCTTTCCGGACCATCCCCGCGGCGTGGGCTTCGCGCTGGCCCGCGAGGCGTACGGGTCCGGCGTGCAGCGCGTCGTGTGCTCGGTCTACGACGCCACGCCCGAGGCGCTGGGCGGGCAGTTCGACCTCGTCTTCTGCGGATCGGTGCTCATCCACCTGCGCGACCAGCTCCTGGCCCTGGAGCGGATCGCCGGACTGGTCAAGCCCGGCGGCACCTTCGTCAGCGCCGAGGAGTACGACCCGTGGCTGTCGCGCCTCCCCGTCTCGCTGTCGCGGTACCGCGCCGACCGGGACGCCGCGGTGGTGTTCTGGATGCCGTCGGTGCGCACCTGGAAGGCGATGCTGTGGACCGCCGGCTTTGAACACGTCGACGAGCGCGGGCGCTTTCGCATGCAGGCGACCGGGGACTTCTCGGTCCGCCACGTCGTCCTGCACGCGACGATGTCCCGGTGACCGTCGACGCCCGCTGCCCGGCCGCGCGAACGGCGGTGCGCCACGCTGCCCGGCGTTCGGGCGTCAAGGTGGCGCCGGTCTCATAGGCTGCTGCGCCTTGGGTGCCCTGCGCCGCTACCGGCTCCTTCAGATCGTCGCGGTCACGCTGGGCGTGCTCGGGGTCGGCGCCGGCGCACCGGCCTTGTCCCGGACGCCGGACTCCCGCCTTTCCCTGCTGCCCGGTCCGGCTCCGCCCCAGACCTCCGCGCCGGAGCCCGTGTCGCCCCCCGAGGCCCGCCCGACCCCCGCCGCCGACCCTGCACCGGCCGACCCGGCCGACCAGCGGTGCTTCGGCGCCCCCTCCGGCGACCGCAACCGGCCCTGCTACAACCCGGCGCTGGACTACACCGTCGTCCCCGCGCCGGACGGCGCCCGTGAGGCCCAGGTGTACCTGCCCTGCACCAAGACGGTGAGCACCACCCTGTTCAAGGCCTGCTACTGGGGGGCCGCGGCCAAGACGGCCAGCCGGACCGTGGCCCTGCTCGGAGACAGCCACGCGTCGCACCTGCGCGCGGCGATGCAGGACGTCGTCGGCGCGGAGAACTGGCGGGGTGTGTCGATCCAGAAGGCCGGCTGCCCGCTGACGGACGCGCACCCGAACCTGCCGGGCAGGGCCCGCCAAGCGGACTGCATGCGCTGGAACCGGGGGGTGCAGCGCTGGCTCCGCGCCCGCCCCGAGATCGACACGGTGTTCGTGTCCGCGCACCTGGCCGCGGCCCTTGCCACGAGGCAGGGCCAGACCGCGTCCCAGGCCCGCCGCCAGGGCTACCGCTCAGCCTGGCGCCAGCTGCTGCGCGGATCGGTGAAGCACATCGTCGTCTTCCGGGACACGCCGCGGAACTCGCGGACGACGATCCCGTGCGTGGAGCGGGCGGTCGCCGATCACGTCCGCCTGCCCGGACGGGCCTGCGCGCTGGAGCGCTCCTACGCCCTGCGGCCGGATCCGCTCGCCCAGGAGGCGAAGGCCCTGAAGTCGCCGGCGGTCCAGACGGTGAACCTCGCCAACCTCATGTGCGACCACAAGCGCTGCCATCCGGTCGTCGGCGGCGTCCTTGTGCTGCGCGACACCACCCACCTGACCACGGCGTTCAGCGCCTCGCTGGGCCCCTACCTCCTCGGCCAGGTCCGCCGGATCTCCGCCCGCTGGGCGCCGAGCGCCCACGCCGCCGGCTGACCCTCGGGCCGCGACACCACACCGGGCTCAGTCGCGGCGGCGGGCCCCGGACACGCGCACCAGGCGGCTGCGCAGCGCGCCGGCCACCCCGCCGGCCGGGCCGCCGTCCCCCCGGTACAGCAGCAGGTGCGAGCGCCCGGCGTGGAAGCGCCGGTAGCGCAGGAGGCCGCGGCGGACGGCGTGGCGGCGCAGCGCCTGCAGGGGCAACGGGTGATGCAGCGCCGTCTCCCCCTCCTCCGGCTCCAGCAGGTTGACGAGCACGAGCCCGGCGGCGGCCTCCATCGCGCGCAGCAGCGCGAACGGGTCCTCGACGTGCTCGAGGACGTCAAATGCGTAGGCCAGGTCGTGGCCGGCGGGCAGGCCCTCGGCGTCCAGGTCGACGATACGGGCGCGGGCGGCCGCGTCCTGCCCCTCCCCCGCGAGCCGCGCGAGCCGGGTGCGCAGGTAGGCGACGCTCGGGTTGTCGAAGTCGGCGAACGTCACCTCGTGGCCGCCGCCGGCCATCAGCGCCAGGCCGTCCGAGCCGATGCCGCAGCCGACGTCCAGCACCTTTCCCCCGTCGGGGAGCGCGGTGTCGATCCACGCGCGGTAGGGGTCCTTGGTCTGCGTCATCGCGAACGCCGTGAGGTTGTAGAGGTAGGCTTGCGACCGGCGGTACAACGCCTGTTCATCGCCGATGCGCTGCAGCTCTTCCTCCAGCTGCGCCTCGTAGTGCATGAGGCGCTCGTGGTCGTAGGCCGGGCCGAGATAGGCCTGCAACTCCGCGGCCTCGGCGGCGGGATCGATGACGGATCGCAGTCGGTCCACGGGAAGTAGGGTGTCGCCCATGGCGCTCGCACCCCAGGCGATCCGGGAGCGCGTCGGGCAGCGGCCGCAGTGGTATCACACGCTGGAGCTGGCTCCCGGCGTGGTGACCCCCGGCTGGTATGACCTGCGGACGGTGGCCGCCCAGGTCCTGCCCGCGTCCCTGGACGGCCTGCGCTGCCTGGACGTCGGCACCTTTGACGGCTTCTGGGCCTTCGAGATGGAGCGGCGCGGCGCCTCGGAGGTCGTGGCCGTGGACATCGTGGACCCGCGGGCCTGGGACTGGCCGGTCACCGCCGGAGACGACCTCGTGCAGATCCTCGAGGACCGCAAGCAGGGCGGCCGCGGCTTCGACATCGCCGCCGAGGCCCTCGGGTCCACAGTGCAGTACCTCGAGTGCTCGGTCTACGACCTGGACCCCGAAGAGCGCGGCCGCTTCGACTTCGTGTTCATGGGCAGCCTGCTGCTGCACCTGCGCGACCCGATCCGGGCGCTGGAGCGCCTGCGCGCGGTGTGCGAGGACGATGGCACCGTCTGCACGATGGACGCGATCGACCCGACGTTCACGCGCCTGTTCCCGCGGCGGGCGCTGGCCACCCTCGACGGCGACGGCCGGCCGTGGTGGTGGCTGCCGAACACGGCCGCCTACGAGCGGATGGTCCGCGCCGCCGGGCTGCGGACCCTCGGCCCGGCCACCGGAGTGCGCCTGCCCGCCGGCGCCGGGCACCCGCGGGTGCAGCCCTCGCGCGCGGTGCTGATGAACCGTGAGGGGCGCCGCCTGCTGACCGCCTCCCGGCGTGGCGATCCGCAGGCGTGGATCCACTCCCGACCCGTGACGCCGCCGTGACGCCTGGCCTCGGCGAGCGCCTCCGGCGGCGTCTGACGCGCGTGGACTCAGCGACCGGCCGGCCCGAGGGGCCGCTGCGCCCGCCGCTGGTGGAGCTGAAGCTGCGCACCATCGACGCCGCGTTCGCCCTCGACGGCGTGGACTCGGTCGCCGACCTGGGCGGCGTGTGGGCGGTCGAGGCCGGCTACACCTTCCACGCCCTCGAGCACCATGCGCTACGCCGGGCGGTGCTCGTCGACGACGACATCACGCCCGGGGTCCGCGAGCGAGCGGTCGCCTTCCCCCAGCTGGAGCTGCTGGAGCAGAACTTCGGGCTGGCGCGCACGCCCGCCGACGTCGGCGAGGTCGGGGTCGTGCTGCTGTTCGACGTGCTGCTGCACCAGGTCGACCCCGACTGGGACGAGATCCTGCGCCGCTACGCCGAGCACGCCCACGCCCTGGCCATCGTGAACCCCACGTGGGATACGTCTGAGGAGACAGTTCGCCTGCTCGATCTGGGCGAGGAGCGCTACCGACAAGCGGTCCCGCCGCAGGAGAACCTCGACGGCCTGTTCGAGCGCCTCGACGAGGTCAACCCGCAGCGCGGGCGCCCGTGGCGCGACGTCCACGACGTGTGGCAGTGGGGCATCACCGACGCCGACCTGCGCGCCACGATGGACCGACTGGGCTTCGACGCCGTCTTCGCCGAGCGGCACGGCCGCTGGCGCGGACTGGCCGACTTCGAGGACTGCGCGTATGTCTTCCGCCGCCGGTGACCGCACGCCCGCGCTCTCGATCGTCATTCCGACCTGCCGCCGCTCGCCGCTGCTGCGGCGGGCCCTGGACCGCCTGGAAGGACAGGCCGACGACCGCATCGAGGTGCTCGTGGTCGACGACGCCGGCGACGACCCCACCGGCGTGGCCCGCGCGGTGGACGCCTCCGAGCGGCCGTACCCCGTGCGGTGCCCCGACCACGCCCCGGCGGGAGCGGCGGCCGCGCGCAACGCGGGCTGGCGCGCGGCCCGGGCGCCCCTCGTGCTCTTCCTCGGCGACGACATCCTCGTCGACGCGGGCCTCGTCGACGGTCACCTGCGCGCCCACGCACGCTGGCCGGAGGACGAGGTCGCCGTCCTCGGGCACGTGCGCTGGGCCGACGAGCTGAAGGTCACGCCGTTCATGCGCTTCCTCGACGAGGGCGTGCAGTACGACTACGCGAACATGCAGGCCGGCGACGTGGGCTGGGGCCGCCTGTACACCTCCAACGTCTCCTTCAAGCGCGAGCTGGTCGCACGGGTGGACGGCTTCGACGAGTCGTTCACGATCCCCTACGAGGACCTGGAGCTGGGCCGGCGGCTGCACGACCACGGCCTGCAGCTCATGTACGAGCCGTCGATCCGCGCCGAGCACCTGCACCCGGCCACGCCCGACGGCTGGAGGCCGCGGATGGCCGCCACCGCCCGCGCCGAGCGCGCGATGGCCGCCAAGCACCCGGACTTCGCTCCGTACTTCCGCGACGCCCTGGCCTACTGGCGGGGGCGCCGGGCACCGGGGGTGGCGCGGCTGGTCGACCGCGTGCCCGCCTCGACGCCGTTTCTCGGGCCGCGGGTGCACGCCGCCGCCCGCGAGCGGTGGAAGATCACCCTCGCCGACGCCTTCTTCGCCGCCTGGGACGAGGACGCGCCGGCGTGAGCGGCCCGCAGGACGCCGAGGTCACCGGCACCGTCGCTCCCGTCGAGCTCGCTGACGCCGCCGAGTCCGTGGCCCCGCTGCGCCCGGACCTGCGCCGACGAGCGGCCCGCGGCACCATCATCAACGGCGTCTTCCTCGTGTCGCTCACGCTCCTGGGCTTCGTGCGCGGCTTCGTCCTGGCGCGCTTTTTGACGCGGGACGACTACGGGATCTGGGCGATCCTCGTCACGTCGATCGGGACGCTCGTGTTCCTCAAGGAGGTCGGGGTCAGCGACAAGTACATCCAGCAGGCCGACCTGGACCAGGAGACCGCCTTCCAGCGGGCGTTCACCATCGAGCTGATCATGACCTGCGCGGTGACCGCGCTCATCGCCGTGGCGATCCCGTTCATCGCGTGGGGCTACGGGCGCTGGGAGCTCGTCCCCGTCGGCTTCGTCGGCCTCATCGCCATCCCCGCTCTGGCCTTCCAGGCGCCGCTGTGGATCTGGTACCGGCGCATGGACTTCTTCCGTCAGCGTCTGATCAGCTCGGTCGACCCGATCGTCGGGTTCGTCGTCGCCGTCGGGCTGGCGGTCGCCGGGGCCGGCTACTGGGCCCTGGTCGGCGGCCTGCTCGCCGGGACGCTGGCGGCCTCGGCGCTGGCGGTGATCACCTCCCCTTACAAGCTGCGGCTGCGGGTCGACGGGGCGGTGCTGCGCGAGTACGTGCAGTTCTCCCTGCCGCTGCTCGGCGCGTCGATGGCGGGGCTGATCATCGCCCAGGGCTCGATCATCGGGACCTCGGCGACGCTTGGCGTGGCGGGCGCCGGGGTCGTCGGCCTGGCCTCCACCGTCGTCCAGTTCAGCGATCGCGTCGACGCGATCGTGACCGGCACGCTGTACCCGGCGATCTGCCGCGTCGCGGACCGCACGGACATCCTCTTCGAGTCGTTCGTGAAGTCCAACCGCCTGGCGCTCATGTGGGCGATGCCCTTCGGCGTCGGCCTGGCCCTGTTCGCCGAGGACCTCGTGCGCTTCGGCATCGGCGAGCGCTGGCGACCGGCCATCGGGCTGCTGCAGGCCTTCGGGCTGATCGCGGCGGTCAACCACCTGGGCTTCAACTGGACCGCGTACTTCCGGGCGCGGGCCGACACCCGGCCGATCGCCGTGACCTCGGCCGTCACGACGGTGGCCTTCGTGCTCGTCACGCTGCCGCTGCTCGTGTTCGGGGGCCTGGTGGGCTTCGCCTGGGGGATGGCGGCGATGACGGCGGCCCAGCTGACCTGCCGTGGGGTCTACCTGCGGCGTCTGTTCGTCGGCTTCCGCCTGCTGCCCCACGCGCTGCGCGCCGTGACCCCGGTGCTGCCCGGGGCCGGGGCGGTCCTGCTCGTCCGCGCGCTGGACACGCAGCAGCGGTCCGCCGCGATGGCCGCCGCCCAGTTGGTCCTGTTCGGCCTCGTCGTGCTCGTCAGCACGGTCGTGGCCGAGCGCACGCTGCTCCGTGAGGCCATCGGGTACCTGCGTCGGCCCCCCGCCGAAGCCGGCGCCGCGCCGGCCGCCTGAGGCCTACCGGGTCGAGCCCTCGGCCCCTCCGGCGCTCCGGCGGCGCGCGAGCACGGCCTGGACCTCCGCCGACTCCTCGCGCGTCACGCCTTGGCGGCCGAGCAGGGCGGCCAGCGCGTCGGGCCCCATCCCGGCGTCGAGCACGTCGAGCTTCTGCCACGTGGACTCCGCGGAGGCGTCGAAGTCGTCCCCCGGGCTCTGCAGGATGCGGCCCAGGCGGGCGAGCAGCTTGTCCAGGCGCTCAAGGTCGTCGTCCACAGGCGCACCGTAGTCGATGGAGGTGATGCCGTCGGGCCCGCGCGGCCCGCCGCCGGCCGCGTCCCGAATGCGTGACTACACTGCCCGGCCGTGCTGCCCTCCGCCCTGGCCCGCATCGAAGCCCTGCCCGCCGACGCGCTCGTGCTCGACGTCGGTGGCTGGGGCGGTCCGCTGCACCGGGCCGACCACGTCCTGGACATGCGCCCGTACGAGACCCGGGGCGTCCTGGGCCACTACGGGTGCGGCCCCGAGCGCTTCACGAAGGACACCTGGCACCTGGCGGACATCTGCGCCCGCGACCCGTGGCCCTTCGCCGACGACCAGTTCGCCTTCGCCACGTGCGTGCTCACGCTGGAGGACATCCGCGACCCGATCGGCGTGTGCCGCGAGCTGTCGCGGGTGGCGCGGGCCGGCTACGTCGAGGTGCCCACCGTCGAGGCCGAGCTCATCTACAACGTCGAGGGCACCGGGACGTTCCTCGGACACGAGCACCATCGCTGGTTCTGCGACGTGGACCCTGACTCGGACCCGGTCAACCGCGGGCTGGTGTTCTGGCACAAGAGCCACATGATCCACTCGGACTGGCGGCTGCCCGTGGTGTCGCGCTGGCAGGCGCGCATGAGCCTGGAGGATCATCTGCTCGGCCTGTTCTGGGAGGGCGAGATCACCGCCCGCGAGCACGTCGAGCTCGGCCCCGACCTCGACGCGCTCGCCGCCCGCGTCCGTGGGCGCTTCTCGCCGTCGCGTACCGAGCTGGCCCTCAAGGGCGCCCGGGTGAGCGCCGCTGACACCTTCGCCCGGCGCGTCACCGTGCCCCTGCGCAGCCGCGTGGCCGCAGCGATCGGCCGCCTGGACCGCTGACCGGCGGCGGAGCGGCGACGAGGCGCGCGGAACCTCACGGCTGTCATACGACACTGAAACTCCGTTCACACCACCCCCACGCGCGACGGTCGGGCGCGCGGAAGCTGGCCGCTGCCATACGACACCCAGGTTCCACGCACCCGACCGGACCCGCTGGCGCGCAGCCCCGCGGAACCTGACCGCTGCCATACGACACCGAGGACCCACGCACCCGGCCGCCAGGGACCCAAGCCGTGCGAGGCTGCCTGCGACGCCCGCGGGTCAGCGGGAGAACGGCCCACCGGGAAGCGGCGCGGTCAACGCCCGCCGGCGAGGCCGCCGAGACGCTCGATCAACGCGGACGACCACGCGGCGGCGGACCCGGGCGCGTCGACGACCAGCCGGGCCGGTTCCACCGCGGGCATCGCCGCCGCCGCGTCGGCGCGCAGCGCGACGCTCGCGCAGGACCAACACGCGACGGCGCCCGGGTCCCACCCTTCGCGGCGGGCCTGCGGGTCGACCTGTGGCCCGTATCGGGGCCAGGGGTCGTGGACGAGCGCCATCTCGGGTACGCCGCTGGCTCCGACGAGGGTGAGCGGCAGCCCGCCCATCGCCGCCCACACGACGACCTCGGCGCGGCAGGCCCGCAGCGCGTCGCCCAGGACGCGCAGGTCGTGCCGCGCGATCCGCGAGGCCTCCAGCCGGGCGGGCCGGCGCCAGCGCCCGTCGCCCCAGAACCACTGCAGCGTGCGCTTGGTGTCGTCGTCGCGCGCCAGGCCGTCGTGGCCGGGCGCGGCCACGGTCGCGGGGTCGGCGATCGGCGCCTCCGTCGTGAGGACGTGGACGGTGTCCCCGCGGGCGCGCAGGGCGGCGACCAGCACCGGCCACACGGGTGTGGCCGTCGGCGCCGGTCCGGCCGAGATGTCGGGGCCTGCCGCTGGGCGGCCTCCGGTCGGGCCGGACACGGCTCCGCCGCGCGGAGCCTGACCGCTATCAGGTAGCACCGAGGCTCCACCCACCTGCTCCACCGCCACCACGGCACCGCTGCGAGGAGCCTGACCGCTATCAGATGGCACCGAGGCTCCGCCCACCTGCTCGGACGCCCCCTCGGCTTCTCCGCGTGGAACCTGACCGCCATGATGCAGCACCGAGGCTCCGCGCACGCGCCCGGCCGCGCCGTCGCAGGCCTGCCGGGCGTCCCGTGCCCCCTGCAGGCCGACGGGGTCCGCCGCCCCGTCCTCGCCCTGTCCGCCCGCGAACGGATACCAGGTGCCGACGGTCAACACGCGCATCCCTGCGAGCCTACGCCCACGCCCCCGCGGGGCGGCGTCACGCGCATAGGATGAGCGGCAATGAGCGTTCCCGGAGAGATCTTCAAGGCCTACGACATCCGCGGCCTGTACGGAGAGCAGATCGGCCCGGACACCGCCTACGCGATCGGCCGCGCCTTCACCCGGGTCGTCGCCGACCTGGCCGGCAAGGCCCCCGGCGACACGACGGTCGGCCTGGGCCGCGACATGCGCCTCACCGCCCCCGAACTGGCCGCCGAGTACAAGCGCGGCATGGTCGACGAGGGCGCCCACGTCATC
>JBBSUL010000015.1:0-36497 GCA_038234375.1 Solirubrobacterales bacterium
CCGTGCAGCGCTGGAACGCCTGACTTGGACGACGAAGGCGCTGGTCAAGGGCACGATGCTCGGCGAGCCCCCCGGCGTGGCCAGCGACCGGTCACCGCCACGGTGCGACGGTCGGGTCCACGAGACTGGCACGTAGACGACCGCCAGGAAGACCGAGCGCGCCCCAGATGTGACTATTATTCTGGTCATGTCCGAGACCCTGCCCCTGGCTTTTGTCAAGGCCCACCTGTCCGCCCTCGTCGATCGCGTCGAGGGTGAGCACGATCGCGTCGTGGTCACGCGGAACGGACGGCCGGCGGCCGTGCTCATCAGCCCGGACGACCTGGAGAGCCTCGAAGAGACCCTCGCGATCCTCTCTGACCCGGAGCTCGTGCGCCGCATCCGGAAGGGCGAGGCGGCGATCGGCGCGGGTGACGCCGTCACCCTCGAGGAGCTCCAGGCGCAACGCGGCCAAGCGTGAGCACACCGGGTTGGCGGCTCGTCGTCGCCGGTCCCGCCGTGCGCGACCTGGATCGGCTGCCGCCGAAGTACGCGACGGCGATCCGTGAGCTGCTCCCCGCGATCGCCGCCAACCCCCAACGGATCGGCAAGCCGCTGCGGTTCGAACTCGAGGGGTACCGCTCGGCCCGGCGTGGCCCCTACCGCGTGATCTACACGATCGAGGAAGACGCGGAAACGGTCAACGTCGTCGCGATCGGCCACCGCGCCGACGTCTACCGGCCGCGCTGAACCGTTCGGGCCGGGGCCGGAAAGGGGGTGAAGGCCAGCGGCGCGAGCGTGCCCAGGTCGTTGACCCCGAGGCCGGCGTAGGAGAGCGTGAAGAGCCGCCCGTCGACGACGAGGCTGCGCTCGATCGGCGCGTCCTGACCGTCCGTCCCGGGGTGCGTCGCGCGGCCGGCTTCGGCCAGGCCGCCGCGGGTCACGTGCAGGCCCACCGCGGCGGCGGCCGAGCGCCCACCCCCGTAGGTCTGGACCGGAAGCACCGCGAGTCTCGTCGGCGCCCAGTACAGGAAGGCGTGCGGGTCGTACTCCGTCGCGGTGGATCCGTTCGCCGCCAGCTGCTTCTGGGCCAGCCGCGCCGGACGGGCGGGGTCGGACACGTCGAACAGCGACACCTGCGGTCCGGCCAGGCGGCCCTCCGACGTGGCCTCCTGCCCGACGCCGAGCAGCAGGCCGCCGTCCAGCGGGTGCAGGTAGGCCGAGTAGCCGGTGAGCTTCAGCTCGCCGCGCACCCGGGGTGCGGTCGGCGACGAGAGGTCGACGACGTAGAGCGGGTCGACCTGCCGGAAGGTCACGACGTACCCGACGTCGCCAGCGAAGCGCACCGCGTAGATGCGCTCCCCGTCCCCGAGGCCCCCGACCCGGCCGACGCGGACCAGGCGGCCGCCACGCTCATCCAGGATCGTGACGGCGCTGGAGCTGGCGCGCGTCTCGCGCGTGGCACCGTCGAGATTCGGGAACCACAGCGGCTCCCGGGTCGAGGCCACGCGCAGACGCCCGCGGTGCTCGGACAGCGCGTACTGGTTCAGGACGAATCCCTCGACCTCGCCCGTGGCCCGGTAGGCGGTGACCCCCTGGCGGGAGGCGTCGAAGCGGTGGATCTCCGTGGTTGTGCCCGCCGGGGCGTCGCGGCCGGCCTCGACGGCCGGCGAGTAGCGGCGGCTGGCGACGTACAGGCTGTCGGGAGACGCGTAGACCGTCTGCGCGCCCGCCATCACCGCGTCGCGGTCGGCGGAGTACAGGCCACGATCCAGGTCGAAGGTCATCACGGTGACCAGGCCCGTGCCGGAGAAGCCGCGCGGCCGGCGGACCTGCGTGCAGCGGGCGATCGACCTGCGGTACGTCTTCCCGCTGACCGCGCTGCGCAGCACGGTGGAGGGCACGAAGTCCTTGGTCCGCGTCGCCGCCACCGCCTCGCGCAGCGTGCGCCGCTGCGTGGCGTAGACGCGGTCCGGCTGCGAGCCGATGACGACGCGAGCCGTCGATCCGGTCAGGCGTGCGCCGACGAAGTCGCCAGGGACGGTCATCGTCCGCGCGACCTTCGGGACGGCGGGGTCGCGCACGTCGATCTCGGTCAGCAGGGTCTGCCCGTAGCCGGGTCCCGGGGGGAACGCCAGGCCCTGGCGGAACACCGGCCCGCCGGAGCTGCCCGCCGACGCGCTGACGAGCAGGCGCGTGCCGCGCAGCAGCAGCTGCTGCCCGTGGCCGTCCAGCGCGAGCGTCCCGACCGTCCGCGGCTGCGCGTCCGTCACGTCGAGGATCCGGAGCGTCGAGTCGGTCACCGCGTACACCAGGCGCCCGTCGGTCTTGACCACGTCGGGCTCGTCGACCCCGGCCTCCTGGACGTTCGTGGTCGAGAACGACGGCCCCGCGGCGGCGTCGGAGGGGGCGGCCGGGGCGGACGCGGCCGGCGCCACCTGGGTGCCCTCCCCCACCGGCGGCGGACGGTCGACGGCCGAGGCCGCCATGCCGGCGCGTAGGGCGACACCGGCTCCCCCGCCGGCCCTCAGGGTCCCCTTCCGCGCGTAGGAGAGCAGCGACGTGCAGGACGCGAACGCCGTCAGCCGCGGCTTCGACTTGGCCTTGCCGGCGGCGACAGCGACGCCCGGAACCACCACAGCCACAGCCGCTACGAGGGACAGGACCGAGCCCGCGAGACGGAAGCCGGCGCGTTGCATGCACCCGGTCTACCTGGTCAGGCGGCCGCGCGCAACATCGTCGGCCGCGATCGGTGGCCTCCGCGGTGCGCCACCACCCGCATCCGCCCACCCATCGCTTGCCCTTCGCGCCGCTGACGTCATGCTTGGTCGCGATGACGGACCAGATCGACGTCCCGCCCGAGGGCCCCGGCCACGTCTACGACGCCCCGCCCCCGCGGCGCGGCGCGATGGACCCGTACATGTCGGAGATCTTCCAGGCGGACCCGACGCCTTTCGTCGCGCGCCTGCCAACGCAGTCGCCGTTCCCGCCGATCGCCGACTACGGGTTCCTCAGCGACTGCCACACCGCCGCCCTGGTCGCGCCCGACGGCACCGTCGAGTGGCTGTGCCCGCCGCGCTTCGACGCCCCCAGCGTGTTCGCGGCGATCCTGGACCGCAGCGCCGGTGGCTTCCGCCTGGGCCCCTCCTCGATGGGCGTCCCCGCCGGCCGCCGCTACGAGCCGGGGACGAACATCCTCGAGACGACGTGGATGACGCCGACCGGCTGGCTCGTCGTCCGCGACGCGCTGGTCATCGGCCACTGGCGCGAGCGCGCCACCATCCAGGCCCCGACGGCCCACACCCGGCCCCCGACGGACTACGAGTCCCACCACGTCCTCGTACGGACGATCACCTGCGTCCACGGCCAGGCCCAGATCGAGATGCTCTGCGAGCCGATGTTCGACTACGGCCTGCACGCCGCCGACTGGGAGCACGTCGAGGGCGACCCGATGGCGGTCGACGCCGTCGACAGCGACGGGCACCGCCTGCGGCTCATCAGTGACCTGCGCGTCGGCATCGAGGGCTCCGTCGCCCGGGCCCGGCACCGCCTGAAGACCGGCGAGACGCGGTACTGCGCGCTGTCGTGGTCGCGCCTGCTGGACGGCCCGCGCAGCTCCGAGGAGGCGTTCCGGGCCCTGCAGACCACGTCGGAGTACTGGCGCGGCTGGCTGGCCGACGGCAAGTTCCCCGATCACCGCTGGCGCGGGCAGCTGCAGCGCTCGGCCCTCGTGCTCAAGGGCCTGACCTACGCGCCGACCGGCGCGATGGTCGCCGCGCCGACCACGTCGCTGCCGGAGACGCCCGGCGGTGAGCGCAACTGGGACTACCGCTACACGTGGATGCGGGACGCGACGTTCACCCTCAGCGCCCTGAACTCGCTGGGCCTGAGCTGGGAGGCCGACGACTTCATCCAGTTCGTCGCCGACGCCGACCGCAACGAGGACGGCGGCCTGCAGATCATGTACGGCATCGGCGGGGAGCGCGACCTCGGCGAGCGGGAGCTGAACCACCTCACCGGCTACGAGAGCGCCGCCCCCGTCCGCGTGGGCAACGGCGCCTTCGACCAGCGCCAGAACGACGTCTACGGCGCCGTGTTGGACTCGCTGTACCTGCACACCAAGGAGTACGGCCACAACTCCAACCGCCTGTGGCCGGTCATCGAGGCCCAGGTCCAGCGGGCGATCGAGTACTGGAAGCTGCCCGACCAGGGCATCTGGGAGGCGCGCGGCGCGCCCAAGCACTACACGTCGTCCAAGCTCATGTGCTGGGTGGCGCTGGACCGCGGCGCCCGCCTGGCCGCCCGCCGCGGCAAGATGGCGCTCGCCGACAGCTGGCGCGAGATCGCCAACGAGATCCACTCGGAGATCTGCGAGAAGGGCGTGGACCAGCGTGGCGTGTTCGTCCAGCACTACGAGACCGACGCGCTGGACGCGTCCAACCTGCTGATCCCGCTCGTGCGGTTCCTCCCCCACGACGACCCCCGTGTCCACGCGACCGTTCTGGCGATCGCCGACGAGCTCACCGACAACGGCCTCGTGCTCCGCTACAAGGTGCACCAGACCGACGACGGCCTGTCCGGTGAGGAGGGCAGCTTCCTCATCTGCTCGTTCTGGCTGGTCAGCGCCCTGCTGGAGATCGGTGAGCGCAAACGCGGCCGTCAGCTGTGCGAGCGCCTGCTGTCCCTCGGCTCGCCGCTGGAGCTGTACGCCGAGGAGCTCGACGCCGCCACCGGCCGGCACCTGGGCAACTATCCGCAGGCCTTCACCCACCTGGCTCTCATCAACGCGGTGATGCACGTCATCCGCGACGAGCAGCTCGCGCCGCTCGCCTGACAGCCAGCGGGAACCCGCGAGGAGGCCGGTCGCGGATGCGGGTCATCGCGCGCCCACCCGGTCAGAACGACGATCCGATGAGACCGGTGCTCAGGGCACGGTGCCGTGCCTTTTCGGGGCTGGTGTCGGGGAACGTGCGGCGCCGACCCGGCAGACCGGCGCTCCAGGCCCGGTGGCGCACGTTCCCGGGCCTGGTGACGGGGTACGTGCGGCGCCGACCCGGGGGACCCTGGTCGGTCGGGACGGCGACTGGCCGGCGACGGTCCGAGGCTGCGCGTCACGGACTCGGAGGCCCGACGTCGTCGTCGACAAGCTCGATGCCGTCCGCTCGCGCCGCGGCAACCTGCTCGTCGGACCACACCCAGAGGCAGCGGCCGAACACGATCCGGCCGTCGATCAGCTCCATCATCTCTCCAAGGACGCCGATCTCCCCCAGGCGGTGGTACTCCTTGACGGTGATCCTGCGGGGCGCACCGCGCACGGGCCGACCGCCAGCGGAGCTCGTCGCCGAGCGCGCGGGGAAGTCGCAGCGCACGGCGCCAGGGGGGTGGCGGAGACGGGAGCTCGGACACGGTCCCGACTCTAGGTCGATGCCCCGCTGACCCGACGGACGTGCGCGCATCGGCCGCCTTTCGCCTCGACGGCGAGCGTCCGGAGGACAAGGGTTTGAGTCCAGCCGGTCCCGCACGTCCCGCACGTCCCACAGGTGGCGGAAGGCGACGCGCCCCGTCGTCCCGCGTGAGGGCGAGCACGACGCCGGAGACCTCCCGGAGGTCGTCGGCCTCGACGCGCCAGCCCGACCAGGACGCGGCCACCGCCTTCCGGCGCACCTCGCTGAGGCCGTAGGCGCCGGAGGCCGGTGCTCATCGCGTTCGGCGTGCTCCACACCACGTCCACTTGCCGTTCCGTTGCGGATCGCCTTGTCAGGCGTCCAAACTCGTGCCGGATCGATCCGGCCCGCCGGCGCCAGAACCCGGTTTTCACAGTGTCAGTGCGCCAACACGCTGCGAAGCGGCGGGTTTCGTGATCTGTCATCCGCGACGCCGCTCCAACAGGGATGATTGATCCTGAGGCCGTCCGGGCAGACCGTCGGCCATCGCGACCATGAGCACCGCGCATTCCCCCAGGGCGGCCGTCGAGGCGGCCGACACCGCCGCCGCCCTGCAGAAGGTCCGTGGCCGCACCCTCGCGCTCGTCGAGCACCTGGGGACGGCGGACCTGGAACGCCAGATCGACCCGATCCTCAGCCCCCTGGTGTGGGATCTCGGCCACATCGCCGCCTACGAGGATCTGTGGCTCGTGCACCGCCACGGTGGGATGGAGCTCCTGTACCCCGACCTGGCCGAGCTCTACGACGCCTTCGAGACTCCGCGGGACGTCCGTGGCGATCTGGAGATCCTCGGCCACGCCGACACCGTGCGCTACCTGGACGACGTCCGGAGCCGCACGCTGACGGTGATGGACCGGCACGGCGCGGACCCGACCCTGCACGAGATGGTCCTGCGCCACGAGCTCCAGCACAGCGAGACCATGCGCCAGGCCATGGAGGTCGCCGGTCTGCTGCCCCCGGACGACGCCGGCATGCCCTCGGTGGTGGACGCCACCGAGGACGCAACGATCGGAGGCTGGGTCGACGTCGGCGCCGGCGACTTCCCGATGGGGGCCGACGACGGCGTCTTCGCCTACGACAACGAGCGTCCCCAGCGCCCCGTCCACGTCCCCGCCTTCCGGATCGCCCGGCGCCCGGTCACCAACGCCAGCTGGCGGACGTTCGCCGAGGGTGGCGGCTACGAGCGCCGCGAGTGGTGGTCGCGCGAGGGCTGGGCGTGGAAGGAGGACCAGGACATCAACGGGGACCACGTCGGCTGTGCCGGGCCCGCCCACGCGCCCGGTGCCCCGGTCTGCCACGTCTCGTGGTTCGAGGCCGACGCCTTCGCCCGCTCGCTCGGAGCCCGACTCCCGACCGAGGCGGAGTGGGAGAAGGCGGCGACCTGGAAGCATGAGGACGACGATCGAGACTCCCCGTTGGAGGGTGTCGGCCTGGCGTGGGAGTGGACGTCGACGCCGTTCGACCGCCACGACGGCTTTGTCCCCCATCCGTACCCGGAGTACTCCGAGGTGTTCTTCGGGCAGGGGTACCACGTCCTGCGCGGCGGCTCGTGGGCCGCCCATCCCCGCGTGGCCACACGCACCTTCCGCAACTGGGACCTCCCTGAGCGCAGCCAGATCTTCTCCGGCGTCCGCCTGGCGGCTGACGCCGACCGCCCTGACCCCACCTCCCGGAGCTGACCTTCATGGAGCCGATCCTCGAGCTCGACGGCGTGACCGTCCACACCTACCTGGAGGCCGAAGCGGGGAGCTCGCTGTCCGACGACGTCCTGGACGGCATGACCAAGCCGTTCAAGGAGCTGTCGCCCAAGCATCTGTACGACGAGGTCGGCGCCGACCTGTTCGACCAGATCTGCGAGGTGCCCGAGTACTACCCGACGCGGGCCGAGCGCGAGATCCTGCAACTGCGCTCGGAGGAGGTCGTCGCGCTGACGGGCGCCTCCGAGCTCGTCGAGCTGGGGTCCGGGACGGCCGCCAAGACCCGCGTGCTGCTCGACGCGATGCACGAGGCGGGCACCCTGCAGCGGTACGTCCCCTTCGACGTGACCGAGGGCATGGTCCGCGACGTCGCGGCCGCCGTCAGCGCCGAGTACCCGGGCGTCGCCGTCCACGGCATCGTCGGCGACTTCGAGCGCCACCTGCATCACGTCCCGGCGTCCGTCGGGCCGCGGATCGTCGCCTTCCTGGGCGGCACGATCGGCAACTTCACCCCGGGCTCGCGGCGCGGCTTCCTGCGGGCCATGGGCGAGCTGCTCGGCGACGACGGCCACGTGCTGCTGGGGACCGACCTCGTCAAGGACCCCGCGGTGCTCGAGGCCGCCTACGACGACGCGGCCGGGGTGACGGCAGCGTTCAACCGCAACCTGCTCCATGTCATCAACCGCGAGCTGGACGCCGACTTCGAGCCGGATGCCTTCGACCACGTCGCCTTCTTCGACCGCGAGCACGAGTGGATCGAGATGCGCCTGCGCGCCCAGCGGCGGATGGTCGTGCCGATCCGGGCCCTGAACCTGGAGGTGACCTTCGAGGCGCGTGAGGAGATGCGCACGGAGATCTCGACGAAGTTCACGCGCGAGCGCCTGACCGCGGACCTGGAGGCGGCCGGGCTGGAGCTCGTGCAGCTGCTCACCGACCCGCAGGAGCGCTTCGCCCTCACGCTCGCGCGCCGCGCCCCCGCGGCCTAGCGCGCTCGGCGGCGTCCTGGCGCGCGGGTACCCGGGTAGGGTTGTTCTGGCGATGGCCGAGGAACTCAGCGCCGCAGACCGCTCGTCGCTCAGCGCCGAGCAGGGCCCGATCACCATGGCAATGGGTGGCGTCATGGTCTTCGAGGGCGGACGCGCGTTCGAGCACGACGTCCTGACCGAGCGGGTGCAGTCACGTCTGCACCTGATCCCCAAGTACCGCAAGCGCCTGCAGGCCCCCGCCCCGGGGGTCCTGAACCCGGTGTGGATCGACGACGCGGGCTTCGACCTCGGCTACCACCTCCGCCGGGTCGCCCTGCCGGGTCCCTCCAGCGAGATGCCGCCGGCCGATCAGCTCGCGCTCGTCGTGGGCAACGAGATGTCGCGCAAGCTGGACCGGTCGCGTCCGCTGTGGGAGCTGACCGTGGTCGACGGCCTGCCGAGCGGGCGGGTGGCACTGCTGACCAAGCTGCACCATGCCCTGGTGGACGGCATGGGCGCGGTCGACATCGGGACCGTCCTGCTGGACCCGTCGCCCGAGCCGCTGGACATCCCGCCGCCCGACGCGCCGTGGGCCCCGGAAGCCTACGATCGGCGGCGCCACCTGCGCAAGCTGTCGCTGACCTCGGCCCTGCAGGCGCGGAGGTTCGTGTTCGAGAACCTGGACCGGGCGCTGAACCCCAACCCGCTGCGCTTGGCCGGGGACCTGCGGCGCGCCACCGAACTGGTGACCGAGCTGGCGCGCAACCGCCCCGCGGCGCCGATGCTGCCGCTGAACCGGACGATCGGCCCGAACCGTCGGTACGCACTGCACCGGGCCGTGCTGGCCGAGGTCAAGGCGGCCGGCAAGGCCGCCGGGGGCACGGTCAACGACGCGATCCTGTGCGTCGTGGCCGGGACGCTGCGGCGGTACCTGGACGCGGCGGGCGTCGTCCCGTCCTCGCCCCCGGTCGCCCTCATCCCCGTCTCGGTGCGCAGGGCCGGCGAGGAGGGCGGCAACCGCATCTCCACCGTCCTCGTCGACCTGCCCGTCCACGAGGCCGACCCGCGCGAGCGCATCCGCATCATCAACGCGGCGATGGCCGAGATCAAGGAGTCCGCCGCCGTGCGCGCGGGCGCGCTCGCCGTGGCCGCCGGCGGGTGGGCGCCGCCGCTGGTCTCCTCCGGTCTGGCCCGGGCGATGGGCGGTGTGCGCGCCTTCAACCTCGTCGTCAGCAACGTTCCCGGCCCGCAGACGACGTTCTACACGAACGGCTCGCGGATGCTCGAGGCCTACCCGTGCGTCCCGCTGAACCCGGCCAGCCAGGGACTGAACGTCGGGGTCATCTCCTACGACGGCGGCGTCGGCTTCGGCCTCATGGCCGACCGCGACCTGGACCCCCCGCTCGCCGTCGCCGCCGCCAGCCTCCGCGCCTCCGTCGCCGAGCTCGTGGCGACCATCGACACCTGAAGTCTCCCGGGGCTGTCGGACGCGCCGGAGCCGAGCGCGGGACGAACGCTGATCGTGCCCACCCAGAGCAGCACACGATCAGCGCTCAGCTGCCGGGGCCGACGGGCATGGTCTCCCAGGCGACCATCGTCTCGTACATGCGTCGCCCGTACAGGTAGGTGCCGACCGTGCGCTCCTGCTCGTTGACGAACGCGTGCACCTCCTCGTCCGGGGCCGGGTCCTTATCGCCGCTACTTCAGGCGCTCGACGATCATCGCCTCGCCCTGGCCCTGTGCGACGCACATCGTCTCCAGCCCGATGGTGCCGTCGAGGGTCTCCAGGTCGTTGAGCAGCGTGGTCATGATCCGGACACCGGTCATGCCGAACGGGTGGCCGAGGGCGATCGCGCCGCCGTGCGGGTTGAGCTTGGCGTAGTCGAAGCCGACCTCCTCGGCGATCGGGATGACCTGCGCGGCGAACGCCTCGTTGAGCTCGTACACGTCGATGTCGCCGATCGTCATGCCGGCCCGGTCCAGGGCCTTCTTGATCGCCCCGATGGGCGCGACGCCCATGTACTCGGGCTCGTTGCCCCAGGTGGCGGCGGTGATGATCCGCGCCCGCGGCTTGAGGCCGAGCTCCTTGGCCTTCGCGGCACTCATCACGAGCGAGGCGGCGGCGCCGTCGTTCAGCGGACAGGCGTTGCCGGCGGTCACGGTGCCGTCCTCGCGGAAGGCGGGCTTGAGGGTGGACAGCTTCTCCAGCGTCGTGCCCGGCCGTGGGCCGTCGTCCTCGCTGACCACGGTGCCGTCGGCGAGGGTGACGGGAACGATCTCGCGATCGAAGAAGCCCGACTCCTGGGCGGCGACGGCGCGCTGCTGGGAGCTGACGGCGAACTCGTCCTGCTGCTCGCGCGTGACGCCGTACCTGGCGGCGACGTTCTCTGCGGTCATGCCCATGGCGATGTAGGCGTCCGGCTCACCGTCGTTCTTGCCCTGCAGGTGCTCGTTCTGGTCCTCGGGGTGGGCGGCCTCGGCCTGGGCGTTGTAGCGCGAGACGAACTCGACACCGCCGGCGAGATAGACGTCACCCTGACCGGCGGTGACGTTGTTGGCGGCGATGCGGATGGCGTCCAGGCCTGAAGCGCAGTAGCGGCTGATCGTGGACCCGTTGGTCGTCTGCGACAGCTTGTCGGACAGCAGCACGGCGATGCGCGCGACGTTGTTGGCCTGCAGGCCCTGCGGGGCGCCGCAGCCGGCGATGAGCTCCTCGACCGAGGACGGATCGACACCAGGGTTGCGCTCAAGCAACTGGTCGACGACGAAGGCGAGGGTCTCGTCGGGACGCAGGCTGATCATCGAGCCCTTGAACGCGCGGCCGATGGGGGTGCGGATCGCGTCGACGATGACGGCTTCAGGCATGGGGTTCCTCTCGGATCTGCGTGGTGCTCGGCGGTCTCACTCCACGAGCGGGTTTCCGACCGGTCCTGATCTCAGGCGGCGGTCGCAGCCCCCGGCGGTCTCACTCCACGGGGCCCACCCACAGGGTAGCGAAACGCAACCTGCTTCGCGCGGGGGCGAACCCGGAAGCGCTTGCGAGCTATGGGAGGCGTGGAGCCCGCCGACAGGAGGAGCTCACCTCCGCGCTGCTGGACGGCTTCGCCGTGCCCGTCGCCGAGCTCTTCCGGGACTGATCGCGGCGCGTCACTCCTGCGGCGCGTACCGGTGGTGGAGCATCAGGTCGTTGCCGTCCGGATCCTCGAAGAACGTCATGTGGCAGACCCCGGTGTCCAGGATGTCACCGAAGAAGGTGACGCCCTTCTGCTCCAGCGCGGCACGGGCGGCGGGGACGTCGTCGACGCCCAGCGGGAACGGGTTGCCCTTCTGGGCGACGAAGGGCATCCCGACCTTCGCGGGCTCCCATAGGCCCAGGCAGGTGTCCCCCGCCCAGCACTCGTACTGCGCGCGCGCATCGGGCCTCAGGCCCAGCGTGTCGACGTAGAACGCCCTGGCGCGATCTGCGTCCTGGGAGGGGATGCCGAGGAAGTCCAGTTTCGTGATTGTGCTCATGGCGTCAGCCTCGCACGTGCCGCGGCCAGGATCTGTCCGGAATGTCCCCCAGCCCACCGCCAGGCGACGGCCGTGCGCCTTGACTCGGCTCAGCCGGCCACCGCCGCTCCCTACAGCCCGAGGCCCTGCACCCCGAGCTCGTCGAAGCCGATGTGGTGGGCGAGCTCGTGGCGGACGGTCTGGGTCACCTGGGCGCGCAGCAGCGCAGAGTCGTGGCCGAAGTCCCGGCGCAGCGTGTCGCGGTAGATGACGATCCGGTCTGGGACCTCGTCCCGGGTCGCGCCGTCGCCGTGGTAGAGGCCGTAGGCGCGCCGGCGGCGCCCGCCGTCGGAGATGACGACGGCCACGTTGTGGTTCTCGATCAGCGGCTTGAGCAGGTCGGGCAGCTCGTCCAGGGCGTCGGCGACGAGCTCCTCGAAGTCGCCGTCGTCGTACGGGTCCAGATCAAGGAACTCGGACTCGTCCGGCTCGGCCGCCGTACCCTGGTGGGCCAGGCGCTCGGAGCGCTGGACGATGCGCTCGAACTCCTCCTCGCTCTCGGGCTCCGACCAGCCGGCCAGGCGCAGCCCGACGGCGACCATCCCCCCGCCCAGCGCCGCGGCGCCGACGACGACGAGCGCGAGGACCTCCAGGATGCGCAGCAGGCCGCCGGTCGCCATCCCCTGCAGGACGACGATCGCGCTGAGGCCCAGGCTGAGCGCGATGCCCGCCGCGAGCATGGTGCGCTGGAGCTGCTGCTTGCCGGACCCGCGCATCCTGCCTCCTCGCTACCCGGTCATCTGGCGGGCGATCACGACCCGCTGGATCTCGTTGGTGCCCTCGTAGATCTGGGTGATCTTCGCGTCGCGCATCATGCGCTCCACAGGGTAGTCGTTGACGTAGCCGAAGCCGCCGAGGATCTGGATCGCCTCCAGCGTCACCTTCATGGCGTTGTCGGACGCGAAGAGCTTGGCCATCGACGTGTACTTCGGAAGGTCGGCGGGCCGCTCCGCGCGGTCGCATAGCGCGCACGCCTTGTACAGCAGCTCGCGCGCGGCGGCGGTCCCCGTCTCCATGTCCGCGAGCTTGAACTGCAGGCCCTGCAGCTGGTTGATCGGCTTGCCGAAGGCCATGCGCTCCTTGGCGTACTCGTTGGCGTAGTCGGTCGCGCCCTGGGCGATGCCGACGGCCTGCGCGGCGGCGCCCAGGCGCGTGCGCTCCAGGGTCCCGAGCGCGACGGACAACCCCTTGCCCTCGACGCCGATGATGTTCGCGTGCGGGACGCGGACGTCCTCGAGGACCGGGGAGCCCGTGGGTGAGCCCTTGATGCCCAGCTTGTGTTCGTAGTTGCCGATCGAGAAGCCCTCGCGGTCGGCCTCCACCAGGAACGCGGTCGAGCGGTTCTGCTCGCGGTCGGTCTTGGCGAAGACGACGTAGTAGTCGGCCTCACCGGCGTTGGTGATCCAGTTTTTCGTGCCGTTGATGACCCACTCGTCGCCGTCGCGCACCGCGGTCGTGCGCATCGCGGCGGGATCCGAGCCGGCCTCGGGCTCGGAGAGGGCGAAAGCCGGCGAGCACTCGCCGGAGGCCAGGCGCGGGAACCACTTCTCCTTCAGCTCGTCCGACCCGAAGAGGCTGACCGGCAGCGACCCGAGCTCCTGGACCATGAGGATCAGCGCTGACGACGCGCACGCCTTGGCGATCTCCTCCACCGCGATCTGCAGCATCAGCGTGCCGGTGCCCGTGCCGCCGTACTCGGTCGCGAACGGCAGGCCGAGGATGTCCTGCTCGGCCAGCAGCTTGCGGATGTCCCGCGGGTACTCCCCGGAGCGGTCGATGTCCGCGGCCCGCGGGGCGATCTGCTCGGTCGCGATCTGGCGCACCAGGTCCCGGAAGTCGAGCATGTCCTGCGGGACGGAGTACACGTCGGTGTAGGTGCTTTCCATGGCCCCGAGCGTACCGGCGGCCCGCCTGTCGCGATGAGCGGTACCCCCCAACCGGACGGGTCCGCGTCCGGGGCCGCGGGTCCGGCCCGGGAACGCTCTCGCTCGTCACGGGCGCCGGACACTGAGGCGGACGGAGCGGGCGGTCTCCCAGACCAGGACGACGGCGTCCGCCCCGGCGACGAGCCGGCGGTTGGTGACGTAGTCGTGGAAGCGGACGACGGTCCCGCGAGGCGCGGCGATCCGCGACCAGCCGCGGCCGGTGCGGCGCGCGGCCGCGAAGCGCCCGTCGTCGTCCCAGACGGCGATCGCGGCGCCGCGGTGGGCGACGACCTGCGGCTCCGACGCCCCGCGCGAGCTCAGGCGCACCGGCGGACGCGCGCGGCCGGACGCGTCGATCGTCACGCCGTAGACGGGCGCCTCGCGGCTGAAGCCCTTGGGCCGGTCTTTCTGTTGGTAGACGAGCGCCAGCGTCCCGCCCGCGGTCGGGGCGGCGACGGCGCCGAACGTGCGGTTCGGGGAGCTGACGGCCGGGCGCGCGAACGGCGCCGGCAGCGCCAGCGGGTCGCCCGCGAGCGCGGCGGCGAGCGGCGTCCCGGACGCGCCGGCATCGCCGCGGAGCGTCGCGTCCACCCCGGCCAGCGCCAGACGGCCGGTGCCGTCGCCGCCGAGCACGCCCTCGGCGAATCCGTCCGGGGCGGGCACCGTCGTGCGCGTCGCGCGTCCGGTGCGTGCCGGCCAGGTGAGGACCTGTGGCGCGCGGATCTCCGCGCCCGGCCCGATCTGGTCGGTGCCGGACGACCGGACCGTGGAGATCAGCAGGGCGCTGCCGCCGCCCGGACCTGCTTCCAGCGTGGTGCCGCGCGGCAGGTCGGCACGGCCGAGGTCCTCGGTGGCGCCGAGGGCACGCCCGGTGGACGCCGACACCCGCCGCGCTCGCACGTAGGTGCGGTAGCCCTTGCGCCCGCGGAAGGCGTGCTGGTAGGTCACCAGGCCCCGGCCGGCGGCGTCGATGCGCACGAGCGCGAAGGAGTCCTCCGCGCCGTTGGTCGGCTCCGGGACGAGGACCCGGGTGCGACCGAAGCGCTTGGCTCCCGGACGCCGGACGGCGACGCGCAGCCCGCCCCGTCCCTCGTACACGATCAGCGCGGCCCCGTTGGCACCGACCGCCACCGACGGCCGCAGGCCGGCGCCGACCGCCTGCCCGGATCCAAAGCGCCCGCGCGTGGTCCCGACCGCCACGACGACAACCGAACGTCTGCGCTCCTGGCGCACCCACGTCGCAACGACGGTCCGGCCGCCGACCGCCGCACGGGGCGCCGCCTCGAAGGACTCCTGGCCGGACGTGGCGGTGGGGCCGAGCGTCGCCGGGCTGGTCCAGGCGGCGAGCGCGGGGCTCGTTACCGCGCCGCCGGCGGCGGCGATGGTGGCGGCAAGCGCGATCAGGAGACGGACGCGGTGCGGCATGCCCCCTTAACGCGGCGGGCGGGCGAACGTCGCGCTCAGGTGATGCGGGCCGGCCCGTCGGGGCTTGACTCCGGAGGGGGGGACGGGGGCGTCCCCGGCGTGCCGGAGGGCGGGTTCTCCAGGCGGTACCAGTCGACGATGCGTCCGTCGCGCACCCGGATTGCTGTCCGGGCGGGACCGGCGCAGCCGCCCGTGCTGCCGCCGGGGCCGGGCCGATCGCCGAGCTGGTAGTCGACGATCGTGTAGCCGTCCTGCGCCCGTTCGAGCTTCGTCGGCCGCGCGCCGCACGGTAGGGCCGCGTTGAAGAGCACGCGCTTGCCCGGGGTGTCCAGCACCAGGGACGCCCCGTTGCGCACCCGCGAGGGCAGCGCGAAGAACCAGGCCGCGCGCCGGACGTCGCCGCGGCCCAGGGCGCGGCTCCAGCCCCGGATGACCCGCGCGCTGGCGGCGTCGGCCGGCTTGCCCTCAGACGTGGTCGGGACGCCCGGAGGCGCGACGCTTCCGGTGCCTCCGCCGCCGCCGCCGCCCGGTGCGGACGGGGTCGACGGGGTCGACGTGATCGACAGCGTCGCGACCGACTCGTCGCCGGCCCCGCAGCCGGCCAGCGCGCCGAGGGCGAGCACCGCGAGGGTCGCCGTGAGGGCCGAGCGCATGCCCCCATGATGGCAGCCCCACGCGGCCGGCCGTCCGGGCGCGACGGCCCGCCGGCGGTCGACGTCGTCGCGGGCACGTACGCTGCGCCGCATGACGTGGGAACCCGAGCTGCAGGAGCTGGCGCGCCGCCGCGCCCTGGCCCACGAGCTGGGCGGCGCCGAGCGCGTGGCCCGCCAGCATGCCACCGGCCGCCTGACCGTCCGCGAGCGGATCGACGCGCTCCTGGACGCCGGGTCGTGGCGTGAGACCGGGGAGCTGGCGGGCGTCGGCGCGTACGGCGCGGACGGAGAGCTCGAGAGCGTGCTGCCCGCGAACATGGTCGTCGGCCAGGGCGCCGTGGACGGCCGCCCCGTCGTGGTCCAGGGCGACGACTTCACCGTCCGCGGCGGCGCGGCGGACGCCGCGATCTGGCAGAAGATGGTGTGGGCCGAGCGCGCCGCCCACGACCTGCGCAAGCCGCTCGTCCGGCTCGTCGACGGCACCGGTGGCGGGGGCAGCGTGAAGACCCTGACGTCGATGGGCTTCAGCTACGTGCCGCCGTTGCCGGGCTTCGACCTGACCGTCGACAACCTCTCGCGCGTCCCGGTCGCCGCCGCGGCGCTCGGGCCATGCGCCGGCCTCGGAGCGGCGCGCGTGGTGATGTCGCACTTCAGCGTCATCGTCGACGTCCTCGCCCAGCTGTTCGTGGCCGGGCCGCCGGTCGTGACCTGGGCGATGGGCGAAACTCCGGACAAGGAGCAGCTCGGCGGCGCGAAGGCGCAGACCCGGGCGGGCGCGGTCGACAACCTGGCGCGAACCGAGGAGGACGCGTTCGCCCAGATGCGCCGTTTCCTCTCCTACCTGCCGTCGAGCGTGTTCGAGGCCCCGCCGGTGCTCGCGACCACCGACCGGCCCGACCGGCGCGAGGAGGACCTGCTGTCAATCATCCCGCGGGACGAGCGCAAGACATACAGGATGCGCCGTATCCTCGAGCTCGTGTTCGACGTGGGCAGCGTCTTCGAGATCGGGGCCCGGCACGGACGCTCGACGATCACCGCCCTGGCCCGCCTGGACGGCCGCCCGGTGGGGGTGCTCGCCTCCGACCCCAACCATTACGGCGGCGGCCTGACCGCCGACGCCGCCGAGAAGCTCGCGCGCTTCGTCGACCTGTGCGACCAGTTCCACCTGCCCGTGGTCAACCTCGTCGACCAGCCGGGGTTCGTGGTCGGGACCGAGGCCGAGCGGGCCGGGACGATGCGCCGCGGGGCCCGGGCGCTGTGCGCGGTCCGCCAGGCCCACGTGCCGTGGTGCTCGATCCTCGTGCGCAAGTGCTCCGGCATCGCCGGGGCCGGCCACGGCGACGGCGCGCGCCTGAACCTCCGCTACGCCTGGCCCAGCGGCAACTGGGGCTCGCTGCCGATCAGCGGCGGGCTGGAGGCGGCGTTCAAGCGCGACCTCGCCGAGGCCGAGGACCCCGAGGCGTTGCGCGCGCAGATCGAGTCCGAACTGCGGAGTGTCATGTCCCCGTTCCGCACGGCGGAGCGGTTCTCCGTCGAGCACATCATCGACCCGCGGGACACACGCGCGCGGCTGTGTGAGTGGGCCACGCAGGCGCGCGCCATCGTCGCGCAGGACGTCGCCGCCGGCGACGTGCAGCGGGCGCACGGCTCCCGCCCCTGACGGGCCGGCGTCGGGCCGCCGTCGGCGACGCAGACCGGCCACCACCTATCCTGCGGCGGATGACGCCCTTCCCCGAGGCCGACGGCCTGGAGGTCACGCCCGAGCAGACCCAGCAGGCGCTGGCCGACTCCAGCGCCGTGATCGTCGACGTGCGCGAGGCCTACGAGCGGGAGGCCGGGCACGCGGAGGGCACGCGTCACATCCCGGTCGCCGACCTGTCGGGGCAGGCATCCACCCTGGATCAGGACGTGCCGGTCGTCTTCGTCTGCCGCGTCGGCGGACGCTCGCTGATGGCCGCGCAGGCGCTGCGAGCCTCGGGGTACGAGGCGTACTCGATGGCCGGAGGCATGCTGCGCTGGGACGCCGAGAACCGTGGGCTGACCCCCGCCGACGGCGTCGTCGCCGACCACTGAGCCGTTGCCGTCCCGGCCCACGCCCGGACCGCGCGGGCGGTCGCGGCCTCGCGTCCGCAGCGCGGCGGGGAGGCGGACCCGCGGCGGAGCGGATCGTGGGTCGCGCCCCTCCGTCCCGCCTTCTGTTCAACGGGAGGCGTGCTTCCAAACCCCGCATATGGGCGGGTTCGGAAGCACGCCCTGCGGCGCGGCCGACCCTCAGCGCCTGCGCACTGCCCACCCGAGCGTGAGCAGCGATCCAAGCGACCCGGTCAGCAGGGCAGCCTCGCCGAGCCGCCGTCGGCCGGACGCCGCGGCCATCACCCCGCCCAGACGCACGGGGGTGGCCAGGCGCGCGGCGCGCAGCACCGCGGGGTCGGGGCGCTGCACCGCGCCGAAGTACACCACCAGCGCGTAGGCGAACCCGGCCCCCAGCCGCGTGAGCTCCAGGCCGGCGACAGCCGGGCCGAGCTGCCCGCGGCGGACCGCGCCACGCAGGGCGGCGACGGCAAAGCACACGTCGACCAGGCCCTCCAGGTCGCGCCCCGCCCGGGTGGGGACGGTGGCCCGGGCTACCACCCCGTCCAGGACGTCCGTCGCGCCGCCGAGCACGATCAGCGCGGGCCGCGGACCGTCGGCGGCGACCGGGACCAGCCACGCGCGCAGCAGCGTCAGGGCGTCGGCGGGCCCGAGGTTGCGCGCCACGCCGTCCTCGGTCTCCAGCATCCCGATGTGCCAGTCGAGCATGATCGCCGTCGCCGCCCACCAGGCCAGGCCGGCACGCACCCGCCGGCGGAACGGCTCCACGCGCGCCGCGGCCAGCGCCCCCCAGGCCAGCGCCCCGACGGCGATCCACCAGCGCATCCGTGCGGCGACGGCGGGTCGCTCACGCCGGATCCGGCCCGCCCGCCGCTGCGAGTGCAGCAGGAAGCGCACGACGGCCGCCGGGGAGAAACGCGCGGCCAGCAGGACCGCGAGCTCGTCGCGCGTCCACCGCTCGCCCTCGGTCAGCGCGGCATCGCCGGGGCGCGAGCCGGCGCCGGCGGGGCAGGGCGACACGTCAGGCGGGGATCAGGGAGCCGAACACGTCGTCGACCTGCTGCCAGCCGACGCGCAGCAGGAACTGGGAGTTGCGACCGTAGGACTTGGCGCCGAGGATGAAGAAGCCGGGCTCGGGGTTGACGAGCGTGTCCGGACCGGCCGTCGACTCGGCCAGGCCTCGGTGACCACGCCGACGTGGACGCGGACCGCGTCGCTGCCCCCGCCGGCCAGCTCGCGCGCACCGGCGTTCAGCGCGGCGCGATCGGGCAGCGCGTCCTCGGCGACGGCGCCGAAGGTCGGCTCCGGCGCCCGGATGGCCCACTCCACCCGGGTCCCGGGCGCGTCGCGGGCGAAGGCGGCCAGCGTGCGCGCCGCGGTCTGAGCGCTGTGGCCCGCCCCGGTGAGCAGCACCGTGCGGCCCGCCCACCGTGCCGGCTCGGACGCCGCCTCGTAGACGTCGACCGTGAGGCCGCGCTGCACCGCCGCGAGCGCCGCCTCCAGGCCGATGGGCCCGGCCCCGAGGACGGCGACGTGCGCAGGTGACATGCCGTGGAGCCTATCCCCGGGTGCTTGCGTTCAGGCGCCGGGTAGCCTGGCGTGGTGACCCGCATCGCGGCCCTCGGCGGCGTGTACGCCAACCCCCACGCGCTGCGAGCCGTCCTCGACGACGCACGCGGGCGCGGCTGCGCGCAGACCTACTGCCTCGGGGACCTCGGCGGCTTCGGCGCCGAGTGCGACGCGGTCTGGCCGCTGCTCACCGACCACGACGTGCCGTGCATCGCCGGCAACTACGACGTGGCCATCGGCCGCGGCGAAACCGACTGCGGCTGCGGTTACACCTCCGACCGCGACAACCACTTCGCGCAGGTCATGTACGACCACACGCTGGCGGCCACCTCGCGGGCCTTCGCGGACTGGATGACGACGCTGCCGGCCACCCGGCGCAAAGACATCGACGGCGTGGACGTGCTCATGGTCCACGGCTCGCCGCTGGCCATCAACGACTTCCTGTGGGCGTCGCTGGACGACGACGAGCTGCGCCTGCGCCTGGACGCCGTTGCACGGCGGGCGTCCGGACGTGCTGCTGTGCACCCATACCGGGATCGCCTGGCAGCGGCGGGTCGACACCACGCTGATCGTCAACGTCGGGGCCTGCGGGCGTCCGCAGAACGACGGGCGCACCGACGTGCGGTACGCCGTCCTGGAGACCGACCCGGCGACGGGGACCGTCCGCGCGGACCTGGTCCCCGTGGCCTACGACTGGCGGGCCCAGGCGTCCTCGATGCGCGCGGCCGGCCTGCCCGAGCCATTCGTGGAGACGATCGAGACCGGCTGGTGGACGACCTGCCTGGAGGCCGTCCCGCCGCCCGAGCGCGCCCGCGGCCGCTACCACGTCTACCGCGAGGCGATGCCCGCTCCGGCCGCCCTGGCCGCCGGCGCGGGCTGGGCGGATGCGCCCGAGGTGGAGGACGACGGGCTCCCCGTCGTGTCGCTGTTCGGCACCCCCCTCTTCCCCGCCCGTCTGTGGATCTACTCGAACTTCCACTGCAACCTGGCCTGCGGCTACTGCGTCGTGGCCTCCTCCCCCACGGCCCGCCGGCGCCAGATCGAGCCGCAGCGCTTCCGGGCACTGGTCGACGAGGCGGTCGCCGAGGGCTTCAACGAGCTCTAACTCACCGGAGGCGAGCCGTTCGTGCACCCGGACATCGAGGCGCTGCGCGCGGTGCTCGCGGACATCGGAATCACCGGTGACGCCTTCGCCGTGCGCCCGCTCGTCGCCCGGGGCTTCGCCGCCGACGCCGACACCTCCGCCGGCGGGACGGCGATGGCCGTCAGCGAAGACGTCATGGTTCCCGAGCTGACGATCACCACCGACGGCGCGCACTGGCACCCCGTCGGAGTCGACCGCGACGCCGCGCCGGACTTCCTCGTGGCCGGCCCCGACGTGTCCCTCGCCGGCGCCAAACAGGCCGTCGTGCAGCGCTTCCTCGAGCTGCGCCAGGCCGACGGCGCGCTGCCCGAGGCTTTTCACTGCGCGATCTGAGCGGATCGGGGAAGGTAGGTCCATGAGCGCGAACGCCACCGGACTCGTCGCCGTCGTCACCGGGGCCTCCAGCGGCCTCGGCGAGGCCACCGCCCGCCTGCTGGCCGCCGAGCACAAAGCGACCGTCGTCCTCGTCGCCCGGCGCGAGGAGCGCCTGCAGACGCTGGCCGAGGAGATCCCCGGTGCGACCTACGTCGCCGTGGACCTCACCGATCCGCGCGCCCCGGACGCCGTGCTCACCCACTTGCAGGAGGTGCACGCCGGACGCTGCGACCTGCTGGTCAACAACGCCGGCGCCGCGTGGCGCGCGACGTTCGCCGACGGCGGCTTCGACAACGTGCAGCGGACGATGGCGGTCAACTTCGACGCCGTCCTGCGGCTCACCGAGGTGCTGCTGCCCGCCCTGCGCGCCAGCGCCCCCAGCGCGATCGTCAACGTCTCCTCGACGGCGGCCCGCGTCACGCGGGCGGGGTCGGCGGCCTACTCGGCCTCCAAGGCCGCGCTGGCGGCGTGGTCGGACGGCCTGCACCTGGAGGAGTCGCCGCACGGCGTCCACGTCGGGGTCGTCCTGCCCGGCTTCATCTCCACCGAGGGCTTCCCGCAGGAGGAGCTGACGGCCAACGCGGCAACCCGGTGGCTCGTCTCCACGCCGGAGAAGGGCGCGGCGGCCATCGTCCACGCCGGGCTGGGGCGCAGGGCCGAGCGCTACGTCCCCCGGCCCTACGCGCTCGTGGCCGTGCTCAAGGTCGCGCTGCCCGCGGTCGCCCGGCTGATCCTCGGCGGCGGGCCCGCGAAGGCGATGACCACGCGCACCGGCGCGGACGCCGCCGACGCGCGCGCCGCCTCCGCCGGGGCCTCGGCGGACTGACCCGCTGGACGTCCGCGTCGTGAAGACCCCCGCCGTCTCGGTGTGCGTGTGCACCCTGCAGGAGGCCGCGCAGATCAGACCCCTGCTCGACCACCTCTCCGCCCTCGACGGCGCCGAGACCCTGGAGGTCCTCGTCGCCGACGGCGGCTCGACCGACGGAACCGCGGGGCACGCTCGCTCCCATCCGCGCGCCGACCTCGTCCTCGACGTGCCCGGAGGGCGGGCGCGGCAGCTCAACGCCGCCGCGGCGCAGGCCACCGGGGATCTGCTCGTGTTCCTGCACGCCGACAGCCGCCTGCCGTCCCGGGCGATCGCCACGCTGCTCGCCGCGGCCGGCGACCGGGGGCTGGCCGGCGGCAACTTCACCCTGCGCTTCGACGGGGGCGACGCGTTCAGCGCCGCCCTCGGCTCGGTGTACGCCTTCCAGCGAAGGCACGGTTTCTACTACGGGGACTCGACCATCTGGCTGCGGCGCGAGATCTTCGAGGCCCTCGGCGGCTACCGGGACCTTGAGATCATGGACGACTACGACCTCGTCCGCCGCCTGGAGGCCCGCGGCCGCACCGCCGCCCTCCCCGGCCCGGCCACGACATCCGCCCGGCGCTGGCAGGCGATGGGCGTCACCCGCACGCTGCTGAGCTGGTGGCTCATCCGCTGGCTGTACGTCGCGGGGGTACCTGCGGCGCGGCTGCACCGCTGGTACCGCGTTGTGCGCTGACCGCTCATCCGCAGGCTGTACGTCGCGGGGGTACCTGCGACGCGGCTGCACCGCTGGTACCGCGTTGTGCGTTGAGCGTGTGTCGACGGACACCGGCTCGTGAACCGGCGCGCCGTCCGCGCCGCAGGCAAGGACATGACGACGCTGCTTCACCGCCTGGACCGCTTCGACGCGGCTGTGCACCGCTGGCTGGTGAGCCACAGCATCAGCCTGCTGCGCCTCAGCCTCGGCCTGATCTTCGTGTTCTTCGGCCTGCTGAAGTTCTTCCCCGGCGTGAGCCCGGCGGAGGGCCTGGTCAAGGACACCACCGACGTGCTGACGCTCGGCCTCGTCCCCGGATCGGTGTCCCTCGTGGCCATCGCCACGCTGGAGTGCACCATCGGGGCGTGCCTGATCAGCGGCCGGTACCTGCGCCTGGCGGTGTATCTCCTGGGCCTGCAGATGATCGGTGTCCTGTCGCCCTTGGTCTTCTTCCCCGGCCGGCTCTTCGACGGCCGTTACCACGCCCCCACGCTGGAGGGCCAGTACGTCCTCAAGGACATCATCCTCGCCACGTCCACGGCGGTGATCGCCACGACGCTGCGCGGCGGCCGGATCGAGCGCGGGGACCGCTCGGCCGTTCCGGTCCACGACGACGCGACCGGGCGCGCCTTCACCGCCGAGGAGAAGCTCAGCCTCGTGCTCGACGGCCTCCGCGCCGGCGGGCGCGAGCAGGAGGTCCGGGCCCTCTGCGCCGACCACCGCATCGCCGAGGGCGACTACCGCCGCTGGCAGGACGAGTTCATGGCCGGTGCCGCCGCCGGCCTGGCCACCGCCGGGAAGCCCGTGGACAGCGTTCCGCCACCGGCCTGAGCGTCGGCGAGCCAACCCTGGGACGGGTCCCCGCGCGGACGGTAGCGTGCGCCCCATGTCCCTGCGCGCTCGCCTGAAGGCCCTGGAGGTCGCCACGCGGCCCGAGCACCCCGACCTCACCGCGGCCCTGGCCCGCCGCTGGGACGAGCTGCCCGCCCACGTCAGGACCGACAACCAGATGCTCGGCCGGCGGCTGTCGGGCTGCGAGGGCACCCACGGCGTGTTCCCTCGCTGCGACCTGGCGTGCACCCCGTGCTACCACGCCAAGGAGGCTCAGCGGGTGCGGACCGACGGCGCCCACACGCTGCGTGAGGTCCGGGCCCAGATGGCGCTCCTGCGTGAGCGGCGCGGGCCGGGCCAGAACGCCCAGCTCATCGGCGGCGAGGTCACCCTGCTGCCCCCGGACGACCATGCGGCGGTGCTGCAGGCCATGCTCGACGCGGGTCGCAAGCCGATGTCCATGAGCCATGGCGACTTCGACTACGCCTACCTGGAGGCGCTGGCCCTGGACCCGCAGACCGGACGCCGGCGCTTTGACCACCTGTCCTTCGCCGGCCACTTCGACTCGATGATGTTCGGGCGCCGCGGGATCAAGCGCGTCCCCGACGAGGCGGCGCTGAACGCCCACCGACGCGGGTTCTGCGAGATGTTCGCCCGCCTGGAGCGCGAGCACGGCGTCACGAGCTACCTGGCGCACAACATGACCGTCACCCCGCGCAACCTCGATCAGGTCGCGTCGGTCATCCGCGACTGCCGCGAGTACGGCTTTCGCATGTTCAGCTTCCAGCCCGCCGCCTTCGTCGGCAACGAGGCCCGGTGGAAGGACGACTACCGCGCGTTCTGCACCGACGACGTGTGGGCCCAGATCGAGGCCGGCGCGGGCGGGCGCCTGCACCCCGACGCGATGCTCGTCGGCGACCGCCGCTGCAACCGCACCGCCTACGGCGGCTACACCGGCGACCGCTACTGGTCGGTGCTGGACGAGGACTCCGCGGCGGACCGCCGCTTTCTGGAGGCGTTCCTGGCCGCCTACGGGGGCATGGACTTCGCGGCCGCCCCGGCGCTGACCGCCGCGCGCCTGGTCCGTGGCGCGGTCAGCCACCCGGTGGTCGTCCCGCAGGCCGCACGCTTCGCGGCGGGCCTGGTGCAGCGCATGGGCGGCCCGCTCCACGTCGTGCGCCACCGCCCACGCTCACAGACCTACGTCATGCACGCGTTCATGGACGCCCGCCTGGTCCGCCCGGCGTGGGAGGCGCTGGAGGCCGGCCAGACCGCGCACGCCGACCCCGAGGTGCAGGCGACCATCGAGCGCCTGCAGTCCTGCTCCTACGCGATGGCCCACCCCGAGGACGGGCGCCTGGTCCCCGCCTGCGCCCAGCACTCGGTGCTGGACATCGACGAGAACCGCCGGTTACTGGTCGAGCTGCCGATGGCCGGCGCGGCCGCGGCCGCGGCCGCGAGCTGACCTGGCGTTCGTGGCCGGTGTGCGCGCCGACGTGACAGCTCGGCGTCGCCCGGGACGCTCAAAACCAGTAGCCGCAGTAGATCCCGGCATCACGGCGCAGTATACCTCAACATCAACTTGAGGCTGAGGGTATGTCGATCTCGCGCTTGAGGATCTTGCCCGTGGGCCCCTTGGGCAGGTCGTCGACGAACCACACCAGGCGCGGGTACTTGTAGGCCGCGACCTGGTCCTTGACGAAGGATTGCAGCTCCTCCTCGGTCGCCTCGGCGCCGTCCTTCAGCGCCACGGCGGCCCCGACCTCCTCCCCGAGGTCGGGGTGGGGCATCGCGACCACTGCTGCCTCACGGACGGCCTCGTGCTCGTAGAGGACCTCCTCGATCTCGCGCGGGTAGACGTTGTAGCCGCCCCGGATGATGAGGTCCTTCTTGCGGTCGACGATGAAGTAGTAGCCCTCGTCGTCGACCTTGCCCATGTCGCCGGTGAGAAACCAGCCGTCGTTGAGCGCCTCCTCGGTGGCGTCGGGCCGGTTCCAGTAGCCCTTCATGACGTTGTGGCCCTTGATGGCGATCTCGCCGACCTCGCCCGCGGCCACCGTCTCGCCCTCCTCGCCGACGAGCTTCATCTCCACGCCCTCGATGGGGGTGCCGATCGAGCCGGGCTTGCGGTCGCGGTCGGGGTGGTTGAACGAGGCGATCGGCGAGGTCTCGCTGAGGCCGTAGCCCTCGAGGATCTTGCAGTTGAACTGCTCCTCGAACGCGCGCATCGCCTCGACGGGTAGCGCCGAGCCCCCGGACGCGCAGACCTTCAGCGTCGAGGTGTCCGCGGAATCGGCGTCGGGGTGGTGGAGCATCGCCCCGTACATCGTCGGGACGCCCTCGAACACGTTGACCTCATCCCGGGCGATGATCTCCAGCGCCTTGCCGGGGTCGAAGCGCGGGATCAGGGTCAGCAGGCCCCCGGCGGCCATCGTCGCGTTCAGACCGCACGTCTGGCCGAAGGAGTGAAACAGCGGCAGCGCCCCGAGGGTGACCGCGTCGGCGCCCAGCCCGAACAGGTCGCGGGCGGCCTCGGCGTTGCGGCGCATGTTCTCGTGGGTCAGTTCGGCGCCCTTGGGGGTGCCGGTGGTGCCCGAGGTGTACAGGATGACCGCGGTGTCGTCGCCGGCCCGCTCGACGGGCTCAGCACACGCCGCCGGGAACGATCCGACGAGGTCCTGAAAGCCGGTCGGGTCCACGACGATGCACTCGGCGCCCGCCTCGTCGGCCCCGGTCTGCGCGGCGTCCGCGAAGTCCTTCCACGCGAACACGGCCTTGGCCTCGGGGTCCTTTAGGTAGAAGGCCGTCTCGCGCCCCTTGAGCAGCACGTTCATCGGCACGACCACCCCGCCCATCCGCAGGATGCCGTAGTAGGCGATGGCGAAGTGCGGGACGTTGGGCAGCATGACGCCGACCCGGTCGCCCGCGACGATGCCCTTCTCGGCCAGCATGCCGGCGACATGCTGCGAGGCCCCGTCCAGCTGCCCGTAGGTCATGACGGAATCGTCGAGCTTCAGCGCCGGGTGGTCGGGGTCCCGCGCGGCGGAGTCGGTGAGGAACGTGGCCAGGGATGTGCTCATGCCGCGACTCTGGCACCTTCTCCGCGCGCGCGTCACGCCCACGGTCTGCGTCAGAACCGCCGCGGCGACCCCGAGTGGCCCGGTCAGACGGGCGGCACGCTGCGCTGCGCCCGCTCACGCCGGGCACGGCGGGTGTCCGCGGCCGTCGACGGGTCGACCGCCAGCAGCATGAGGACCTTGCGCGCCAGACCGAGCTCGCCGACGAAGTCGACGCGTCCGTCGGCCAGGCGTGCGAGCGCCGCCCGGCCGCGGGAAGACGTCGGCTTGGGCAGCCCGCCGGCCAGCGGCGCGGCCATCAGCGCGTTGACATCGCCGAGGCGGCCAACGATCTCCAGGTCGTGCGCGCGGTCCTGGCCGCCCAGCAGGTCCCCGACGTGGATCTCGTCCCCGCAGAAGTCCAGGCGCACCGGCGAGTAGTCGTCCGCGAAGCGCAGGACCACGCTGCCCCGCATGTCGGCGGCCAGCGCCGGACGCAGCAGCACGCCGTGGCGCACGAGGACGTAGACGCTGGCGGCGATCGAGTCGTCGGTCAGCGCGCCGAGGATGACGGGAGGCCCGGCGACGGGTGTGACACTTTCGGGCATCCGTTGCACCCTGACGGGCACGGTCCGCCGGCGGTGTGACGGCGCGCACAGCGCCGCCGCCTGAAGACGTCCGCCAGAGTCCGCGGCGAGGCGCACGCGCCGGATCCTGCGACCATGCGCACCACGATGGACGATCCGATGCGCGTCACCGGCGCCGTCGCGATCCCGCTGGCCGAGATCGCGCTGCGCACGACCCGGTCCTCGGGGCCGGGCGGACAGCACGCCAACGTCACCGACTCCCGTGTGGAGGCGAGCTTCGACGTGGCCGCCTCCACCGCGCTGAGCGACGGGCAGAAGGCCCGCCTGCAGCAGCGGCTCGGTCCGGTGGTGCGGGCGGTCGCCCAGGACGCGCGCTCGCAGACCCGCAACCGCGACCTCGCCCTGGAGCGCCTGCGCGACAAGCTGCGCCAAGGCCTGCACGTCCAGCGCCGGCGCACGCCGACCAAGCCGTCTCGTGCAGCGAAGAAGCGACGCCTGGAGACCAAGCGGCAGACCGGCCAGCGCAAGCAGAGCCGCAAGCGCCCCTCGCGCGACGACTGATACCGATTGTCGGTCGGAGCCGGTGTGACGGGTCGCCGGGTGGCGCGCGGTGCTCCAGGCGCGGTGGCGTGCGTTTCCGGGCCTGGTGGCGAGCAACGTGCGGCGCGGACGCCGGGGGACCGGTGCTCCTGACCTGGTGGCGTACGTTCCCGGGCCTGGCGTCGGACGACGTGCGGTACCGGCCCGCGAGGCCGATGGTCGATCGCGCCGCGGACGGCCGGACCGGACCGGACCGTGGACCCCACGCCCCCACGCCCCCACGACGAGACCGGCAACCCGTATGGGGCGCGCCCGCGGGTGGTCTACGGCGCGTCGACCATCCCCCATTGCCGCGCGGTGGCGTTGGCGCAGGCCGCGACGATCTCGTCGACGTCATCGGTCACGCGGAACAGATCCAGGTCGCCGGGCGAGATGAGCCCCCGAGCAGACAGCTGCTCCCGCACCCAGTCGACCAGGCCGCCCCAGAACTCGGTCCCGACGAGTAGAACAGGGAAGTCGGCGATCTTGTCGTTCTGAATGAGGACCAGCGCCTCGAAGAGCTCGTCGAGCGTGCCGAACCCTCCCGGGAAGACGACGAACGCGCACGCGTAGCGCACGAACATGACCTTGCGGGTGAAGAAGTAGTGGAAGGTCAGGTCGACGGTCTGGTACGGGTTGGGCTCTTCCTCGAACGGCAGCTCGATGTTCAGCCCGACGGACGGGGCACCCGCGTCCATCGCGCCGCGGTTGGCGGCCCGCATGATCCCCGGACCGCCACCGGTGATGACGCACAGGCCGGCCTCACCGAGCCGCCGGCCGACCTCGCGCGCGGCGACGCAGGCCGGGTCACCGTCCGTCAGCCGTGCGGACCCGAAGACGGACACGCCCTGGACGCCGGCGAGCGCCGCGAACCCCATCTCCAGCTCCGCGCGCATCCGCTCGATGCGCTCGGCGTCGGTGAACTCCCCAACGGTAGTAGGCAGATCGGCGGTCAGCAGCTCCTCGTCGGGAGTGCGGGCGCGATGGGCGGCGGGTCGGTCGTCCCTCGTCATCGCCGCCAGCCTACGGCGCGCGCTCGGCGAGCACGCCGGCCGCGCGAGCCTTGGCGCCCGCGGGCACGAAGCGGCTCATCCCGATGCGGTGCGTCGCGACAAAGCCGTACACCCCGCGGACGGGGCCGGGCAGCGCCCGGGCCAGCGCGGCGATCGGGGCGCCGGCGGGCAGGACGTCCGCCAGGACGGCGACGGCGTCGCCTCCGGAGGTCACCCGGCCCCCGTCCTCGACGACGTGGGCGGACCGCAGCCGGTCGACCTCGGGCACGGAGGCCAGCAGGGCGGCCCCGCGCGCGGACTGGATGGCCACGGGACGCAGGACACCCCGCCCGCGGGCGTCCCAGGTCAGCAGGCGGACGACCGACCAGCGGCAGAAGCCGCAGTCGGCGTCGTAGAGGACGTGCAGGCTAGTAGCCCTTCGGGTGCGAGACGCCGTAGCCCTTGGTCGGCCGCGAGCTCTTGTGCCAGCGGCTGCCGTCCTGCTTGGCCCCGGAGGTGTCGAAGCGCAGCCCGGCCACGACCATGTACACGTGGCCGGCGTTGCCGTAGATCGACACCCACTGACCGGGGCCCTTCTCACCCCAGTTCGGGAAGTCTCCCGAGACCAGCGGCGACTTGAGCAGCTTGCCGCCCCACAGGGCGTAGCTGACGCTGCTGGAGCAGTCGTAGCCCTTGTCCTCGGGGAATTTGGCGTGGCCGCCACCGTAGATGTAGGGCTTCTTGGCGATCGCGTTGCCCGCGGCGATCATGTCCTTGACCACCTGGGGGGCGGACTCGGGTGCGACGGCCAGGCCGTCGGAGCCGACGGTCGCCTTGTCGCCGGGGCCGAGCTTCAGCGGAGCGGGCGCCGAATCGGCGTTCTTGCCCGCGTCGGCCTGCCCGCGCAGCACCTCGACATCGGGCGCGTCGACGGAGGAGTCGACGGGCAGCTTGTTGGCCGTCTCGAAGCGCCTGACCGAGCGGGTCGTGCCGTTGCCGAAGTCACCGTCGATACCGGTCTTGAAGCCGGCGCGGGTGAGGAAGTCCTGAAGGACCTTGACGTTGTGGCCGCTCATGCCCGGCCGCAGGGGCAGACGGTCGCCGAGGCTCTTGGAGCTGTGGCCGGACGTCCCGTAGCCGCCCGCGGCCGAAACGGTGCGGTCTCCGCCGGAGGCGGCGCGCTTGATGGCGGCGATCGTCTTGGGGCCGACGGCGCCGCTGGCCGTCATGCGCGCGACGCGCTGGTAGCGCTGGACGGCCTTCTTGGTCCCGGACCCGAACTTGCCGTCGACCTTGTTCTTGTAGCCGATCTGCGTCAGCAGCTTCTGGAGCTCCTGGACGTCGGTGCCCGAGGTCCCTACGCGGAGGGAGCGGTCACCGAGGCGCCGCTTCTTGGCGGCGGCAGCGGCCGGGCTGACCGGTATCACCACCGGGGCGCCGATACCACCGAGGGCCAGTGCGCACGCGATGTGCGTGAACTGACGACCGCGGATCAGGTTGGCGAGGCTGTGGGTACGACGGAAAACACGGCTTTGCGACACGGGGGTGAACCTCGCTCTTTCGGGTGCCTACGGGGTTAGCTGACGGGCTCGGGCGGAAAGAGCTGCCCTACATCACGTTGTGACGATTCGCCCCGGCCGACGCGAGATTCGCGACGACTTGAGTGGGTCCCCCGATCCGGGCAGCTCACGCTGCGCCGGATTCGGCATGTGCATTGACGACGTGCAGGAGGCTACAGAACCCGCCGGCGAAAGCTACATATCCCCGCCGCGACCCCGGTCTCGTACTTTCCTGTGCAACCATGTTTACGGGCCCGCGCGACAAAACTAAGAGGAGACTCAGGCTCGTCGTCCCGCCAACCGCGTCACCGTCCGGCCAGCACTGCGGTGGCGACGGCCAGCGCGACGGGACCCGCATCGCTTCGCTTCGCCCCGGGCGTCACCGTCCGGCCAGCACTGCGGTGGCGACGGCCAGCGCGACCTGTGCCCGAGCGCCGAGCGACGAGGCCAAGACGTACTCCCCCGGCGCGTGCGAGAGCGCGCCGAGCGGCCCGAGGCCGTCGACGCACAGCGGCACGACCTGGGCGACGTGGCTGGCGTCGCTCGCCCCCCCGCGCCCCGCCGCCACGATCGGGCGTCCGAGGTGTCCGGCGGCGGCCTCCAGGACGGGGGCCGCCGCCGCAGCATGATCCATCCCCGGCCAGCGCCGGAGCGTACGCGCGTGCAGTGTGGCGCCGCCGACCTCGGCGGGGATCGCCGCGATCACCCGCTCGACCGCAGCCAGGTCGTCCGCGCGCACGTCGCACATGAGCTCACCGGCGGCCGGCACGACGTTGAACGCGGTGCCGCAGTGCAGGACGGTGGGGACCGCGGTGAGCCGGTCCTCCCCGCCCGGGTCGTGGCAGGCCGCGACGGCCTCGGCGGCGGCGGCGAGGGCGAGCAGCGCATTCGCCCCGCTGTCGGGAGCCGCACCCGAGTGGGCGGACCGGCCCTCGGCCACCACCGACACCGTCCCGGCCGCCTTGCGCCTGACGATCACCGCGTCCCGCCCCTCCTCGTCCCGTTCGCCGGCCTCAAAGCACAGGCAGGCGTCGTAGCCGGCGAAGCGGTCGGCCTGGGGAAAGGCGCCCAGGCGCCACTCCTCGTCGCAGACCAGCAGCAGCGCGGCCTCCGCGAACGACGGGCAGCCCGGGGCGGCCGCGGCGAGGGCGCGCAGGACGCCGACGGCGAGCACGTCCCCGCCCTTCATGTCGATGCTCCCCGACCCCACGAGCCGGTCCCCGTCGGCGCGCAGCGCTTCATGGTCGTCGTGGGCGATCACCGTGTCCACGTGCCCGAGCAGCAGGATCCTTCGCGTCCCGGACCCGGTCACGCGTGCGACGAGGTCGTCGGCGTGCCCGGGGGTCGAGCACGGCACCCGCTCGACGGTGGCGCCGTCCGGCAGCAGGGAGGCCGCGACCGCGAGCGTGGCCTCCGCCCCCTCGACGTCGCCGGACGGGCTGGACACGTCGACGAGCCGCCGCAGCTCCTCCTGCGCGGTGGCGGCGATGCCGGCGGCGGCTCGGGTGACCCAGGCGTCCATGTCCTGCGTAAGGTACGCGCATATGGCTTCTCTGAACGTCGGCGACCAGGCCCCGGACTTCACGCTGGAGGGCACGAACGGAACGTTCCGGCTCTCCGACCACCGCGGTGAGCGGATCGTGCTGCTCTTCTACCCGGGGGACGACACGACCGTCTGCACCAAGCAGTTCTGCTCCTACCGCGACAACGAAGCCGACATGTCGGCCCTGAACGCGAAGGTCGTCGGCATCTCGACCGGTGACGTGGCCGCCAAGGAGGCGTTCGTGGCCAAGCACGGCCTGACGACCGAGCTGCTGGCCGACGAGGACGCGAGCGTGGCCCAGCAGTTCGGCATCTTCTTCAAGCGGATGAAGATGGCCAAGCGGACCGTCTTCATCATCGACGAGCAGGGTCGCATCGCGCACAAACACGGCAACCTGCTGTCGCTGACCTTCGACGACGTCACCGACCTCAAGACGGCGCTGGACAAGCTGCCCGCCGCGGCCTGACCGACCGGGCGGGCGATCCGGCGCGAGCGGGCGGGGCGCTCTCGTCAGCCGCGGGGCCCGTCGACCTTGGCCGCCGGTTTGTGCCACACGGTCTGCTGCGGGAAGGGGATCTCGATGCCCTCAGCGTCGAAGGCGGCCTTGATGCGCTCGCGCAGGACCCGGCTGACGCGCCACTGCTCGGCCGGGGTGGTCTTGACCACGAGGCGGATGGTGACGCCGTTGGCGCCCAGCGCCTCCACGCCCCAGATGTCGGGCTCCTCCAGCACGGAGTCCTTCTCCTTCCAGACCTTGTCGGCGGTGGTCTTGATGACCTCCTTGGCCTTCTCGATGTCCGTGTCGTAGGCAACCTCGACGTCGAGCAGTGACCGCGACCACAGCTGGCTCTTGTTGCCGACCTTGTTGATCTGCCCGTTGGGGATGTGCCAGACCGTGCCGTCGATCGCGCGCAGACGGGTGGTGCGCAGCGACACCATCTCCACCGTGCCCTGCGCGTCGGCGTCCACCTCGATGATGTCCCCGACCCCGAACTGGTCCTCCACGAGGATGAACATGCCGCTGAGGAAGTCCTTGACCAGCGACTGCGCGCCGAAGCCGACGGCGAGGCCGAGGATGCCGGCACCAGCCAGGAGGGGCCGTAGGTCGATGCCGATCTCGCCGAGCATCATGAAGCCGGCGGTGGCGAAGACGATGAAGCTGACCAACGAGCGCAGGACACTGGACAACGCGTCCATCCGCTGCTCGGTGCGCAGCGAGGTCTCCTGCGTAGCGGCGAGCATCGCCGCGCCCGGCCGGCGGCGGCGCGGTTGCGCGCCCCCCGCGGCCGCCTCGTCGTCCTCCCGCCGCAGCCGCTTGGCCACGGGGCCGGGGACGCCGGCCGCACCCGGCTGCAGCCGGGTGAGCACGGTGCGGACCCCCCGGCGGGCGATGCGGTTGACGACGAAGGCGATGAGGAAGATCGCCAGCAGCTTCAGCGGCACCCCGATCAGCGGGTCGCCGAGGTTGGCGATCGTGCGGTTGTCGGTGCCCTGCAGCAGCTGGCGGCACCAGAAGGACGGGGTGTCGCCGCAGACCGACCGCATGCGGTTGGCGGAGATCTCGGCGAGCAGAGGCAGTTGCGTCAGGGACAAGTCGACCATTCGTCCAATGGTTGCCGAGCGGCGGGCTCTGAAACGCGATGACCCAGATCCTTATGTGGGCGTCCTGTGACGACTCTCACACCCGTGACCGGCTCCTCCCCGGGGCGGCCGGCCGGAGCGCCGGCGTGAGCGTCGCGGCCATCCTTGTGGTGTGTCTGGCGTGCGCGAGCGGAGCGGCGCTGCAGGCGGCCGCGGGCTTCGGCTTCGCGCTCATGGCCGCGCCCTTCCTCGTGCGCCTGCTCGGCCCCGGGGACGCGGTCGCGCTCGTCGCGGCGCTGGCGATCGTGGTCAACGCGCTGACACTCGGGCTCAGCCGGGCGTCCGGGGCAACGGTGCTCACCGTGGAGCTGCTGCGGCTGGCGCCGGGCGCGGCCGCGGGGGTGGTGGCGGGCGCGCTGCTGCTCGGCGTGGTGCCGGCCGCCGCCCTCCAGGCCACCCTCGCCGCCGCGGTCCTCGCCGCCCTGGTGATCGGCGGGCGGTCGGGCGGTGTGCCCGTCGGTGCGCCGCGGCCGGGCCACCGTCAGCTCGTCGCGGTCGCCGCCGGCGCGATGACCACGACGATCGGCGTCAACGGTCCGCCGCTGGTGCTGTGGCTGCGGGGGCGCGGAGCGACGCCCGAGCAGTTGCGCGCGACGCTGGCGGTGGCCTTCCTGGGGGCCGGCGCGGCCACGCTGGCGGTCCTCGCGGCGCTCGGGGAACTCGGCCTCGGGTCCGGCCCGATCCTGGCGGGCGGGGCCGGCGTTGTCGCGGGACACGCGCTGGGCCGGCGCGGAGCGGCCGCGATGGCCGTCGCCCGTCACGAGCGCCTGGTCACCGCGACGCTGGCCCTGTCGGCGGTCGCGGCCGCGCTCAGCGCGGTAGTCGGGTGAGCGGTGCGGCCGGTGGCGACCCCTGCTGACGAACACCGCGCCATACGCGGTCTTTGTCAGCACCCCCTGATGCGCCTCACCGCGAGCGCGCTCGATGTCTGACCGGGTGGGTGTCGAACCGGTCGGGCCGCCGCCACCGCGCCGGGCAGGTACCGGGCGCGCTGCGCGCGGTGCCGAGCGTGGCGATCGCCCGCGGCGGCCCGTTGAGGTACAGCTGGGCGACCATCGGCGAGGACACGCACGCCGTGACCAGCTCCTCGAGGACCGCGCAGGCGCGCCGACGCCGAGCCCGTCGCCGCCGTGCTCGCGTGGGACGGACAGCCCGGTGAGGCCTGCCGCGCGCAGCGCGTCCAGCGACGCCTCCGGGAAGCGTTCTTCCTCGTCCCAGCGCGCAGCGTGCGGAGCAAGGGTGGCGGCGACGGCCCGGGCCCGCCGGCGCAGCGCTCCGCGCTCCCCCGGCTCGTCCTGGATCAGCGGCGGAATGACGGCGGTCGCATCGGACACGCGGCGGACGGTAGCCGACGATGTGCTCGTGCCTTCCGCGGGCGCGTCCTCTCGGCGTCCTGCGGCCTACGCGGCGTGCAGGCGCACCGGGAGCGTCGTGAGCTGTTGATGAAGATGGCCTGGGCCATCTTCGGGTCGCCGGCGATCGCCATGTCGGGAAAGCGCCTCAGCGTCTCCTCGAGCATGACGCGCAGCTCCAGCCGCGCAGACGCGGTCCCCAGGCAGAAGTGGCGCCCGCCCGCGCCCAAGGCCTGGTGCTCGGGCCGCCGGAGGATATCGAAGCGGTCGGGGTCGTCGTAGACGGACCGTCGCGCCCGGTCGACGGGTACCACATGACGACCTTGTCGCCTGCCTGATCGGGCAGGCGCCAAGCTCGTTGTCCCTGGTGGCGGCCCACCCAACCGTCGGCTTGATCACGGTGTCAAGCACAACGGTCGCGGCCGCACGTTCACCGCGACCGCGATCGGGCGGGGTCTACCCCAGGACGGCGGCCAGACGCGCGTCCAGCGCGGAGGCGACGGCCTCGCGGACCGGGCCGTCCTTGAAGCGCTCGACGAGCGCCTGCAGGAAGCCCTCGACGACGAGGCGGTGGGCGGTGCCCTCCGGCAGGCCGCGCGAGCGCAGGTAGAACAGCTGGTCTGCGTCGATCTTGGCGATCGCCGCAGCGTGCGTGCAGCGCACGTCGTCGGCGAGGATCTCCAGCCCGGGGATGGCGTCGGCGTGCGCCTTGCCGCCGAGCAGCAGGTTGCGCGACTCCTGGAAGGCGTCGGTCTGCTGGGCGTCCCTGTCGACCTGGATCATGCCGCGCCACACGGTGCGCGAGCGGCCGCTGAGGATGCCGCGAAAGGCCAGGTCGCTCGTGGTGTTCGGCGCCGCGTGCTCCTGCAGGGTGTCGAAGTCCAAGTGCTGGCGCGCGTGGGTGGCGTAGGCGCCGGTGACGCCGGCGTGGGCGCCGCGGCCGGCGAGCTTGGTCTCCAGGAAGACCTTGCCGAACTTGGCCCCGAAGCCGAGGGTGATCCAGTCCAGGTGCCCGTCGGCGGCGACGATCGCGCGTTGGGTGCCCAGGACCGTGGACTGCTCGTTGAGGTCCTGCACGCCGACGTAGCGCAGGCGCGCGTTCTGGCCGACCGACAGCTCGACGACGGTGTTGACCAGGCCCTCGGCGTCGTCGTCGGCGGACAGCAGCTCGTCCCAGACCTCGGCCTGGGCGCCCTCCTCAAGCACGACGAGGGTGCGGACATTCAGCGACGTGCCGGCCTGCTCGTGTACGGCGGTCAGGTGGATGGGCGCCTCGACGTGGACGTTGCGCGGCACGTAGACGAAGGCGCCGTCGGTCCACTGCGCGTCGTTTCGCGCCACCAGCGGCGAGTCCTTGACGACGGTCCCCAGGTGCTTGGCGACGATGTCCGGGTGCCGCTCGCGGGCAACGGCCAGCGAGAGGATGACGGGCCCCTCGGAGTCCGCGTCGCCGGCGTCGTCGGCGAGCCCGACCGTCCCCTCGGCGGCGAACAGCGCGCGACCGGCCGCGGTGGCAGCATCGCCCCCCGGGGCGGGGATGAAGGCGTCGACGTCGAGCTTGCCCAGCGGCGTGAACTCCCAGCCGGGCTGCCCCTTGAACGCGGGCAGCGGCGGGAACTGGGCGGGCGCGTCGACCGGCATCAACCGATCGACCCTTCCATCTGCAGCTCGATGAGGCGGTTCATCTCGACGGCGTACTCCATCGGCAGCTCCTTGACGATCGGCTCGATGAAGCCGTTGACGATGAGCTTGCCCGCCTCTTCCTCGCTGATCCCGTGGGACATGAGGTAGAAGAGCTGCTCGTCGCCCACCTTCGAGACCGTGGCCTCGTGGCCGACGTCGACATCGTCGTCGCCGATGCGGATGGTCGGGTAGGTGTCCGAGCGCGAGCCCTCGTCGAGCAGCAGCGCGTCGCAGACGACCTTGGACTTGGAGCCGTGCGCGCCCTTGGCGACCTCGAGCAGGCCGCGGTA
>JBBSUL010000016.1:0-34923 GCA_038234375.1 Solirubrobacterales bacterium
CGAACAGGCAGTTGCGCCGGCCGACGTCGACGGGGAACTGGCGGATGGCCTCCAGGAAGGGCAGCGACTCGATGTCGCCGACGGTGCCGCCGATCTCGGTGATGACGACGTCCACGTCGCTGGTCTCGGCGATCAGCTTGATGCGGTTCTTGATCTCGTCAGTGATGTGCGGGACCACCTGGACGGTGCCACCGAGGTAGTCGCCGCGGCGCTCACGCCGGATGACCGAGTTGTAGATCCCGCCCGCGGTGACGTTCGAGGCCCGGCTCGTGTTCGCGTCGGTGTAGCGCTCGTAGTGGCCGAGGTCCAGGTCGGTCTCCGCCCCGTCCTCGGTCACGAAGACCTCGCCATGCTGGTAGGGCGACATCGTGCCGGGGTCGACGTTGATGTACGGGTCGAACTTCTGCAGGCCGACCGACAGGCCGCGGGAGACGAGCAGCCGCCCGATCGAGGCGGCCGCGATCCCCTTCCCCAGGGACGAGACGACGCCGCCGGTGACGAAGATGTAACGGGTCATGGGGCGCACGTCGGTCACGCGGGGGCATCCTTCCGGGGGTGATGGATCCGGCCCACCGAGTCTAGGTGGCGGAATCCGGGGGTGCGTTCGACGAACGCGGAAATAGAGCGGAATTCACCGTAGGCGGTGATCCCGAACAGCACGGCGGCGCAGATGGCCAGACCGGGGGTCGAGGCGATCGCGGTGACGAGCATGAGGCCGGCGACCGCGCCGAGGAGGTTGGCGCCGGTGTCCCCGAGCATCCCCCGCTCGCGCAGGTCGTAGCCGCCGACGACGAGCGCGGCGCCGAGGTAGGCGCCGAAGCCCTCCAGCAGGTCGGTACCGGCGGCGATGGTGCAGCCGACGGTCACGAGGACCAGGGCCTTGACGGCGCGGCCGGGGCGCAGGTCGAGGATGTTGAAGAGGTTGGTGGCCAGGACGAGAACGAGGACGGTGAGAAGGAACGGCGCGACGTCCGGGCCGGCGAACGCGACGACGTCGGGACGGGGGGAGCGGTCGACGTACGCGCCCTCAATGACCGGCGGGGCAAGGCTCTCGGCGGAGGCGACATAGGCCGCCAGGCCCAGGGTCCCGACGGCCTTGAGCAGGCCCGACGGGAACTCTCCCCGCCGGACGGCGACGCCGTGGCCGCGCCAGCCGCGGGACGGGCCGCTGTAGGCATCGTCGAACAGTCCCAGCGCCGCCACCCCGAGCACGAAGACCGGACCAACCGTCAGGAACGGGTCGGTGTGGATCCGCAGCACGTAGATGACCCCCAGTGCCCCAAGCCCGAGCGCGATGGCCGCGACGAGCACGATCCCCAGCGGGCAGGCCAGGTTGGCGCCGCGGTAGTTCGTGACGGTGTGCCCGCCGTCCACGAGTCCCTGCCGCAACCCCGGCGCGACGGCCAGGGCGGCCATGGCGCTGAGCACGAGGGGCAGGATGAGCACCGCGGAAATGTACCCCCGCCCGCGGACGGCGCCGCCCCGGGGCCCGGCGCTGCCCCATCCGTCCTCGATCCGTCAGATCCGTGCCCCTATTGTCTGACGCATGGCTGACACCACCGACAAGACCGCCAAGACCGACGAGCAGTGGCGCGAGGAGCTCTCTTCGGAGGCCTACGCCGTCCTGCGCCAAGGCGGGACCGAGGCGCCGTTCACCGGGAAGTACGAGCGTGACAAGACCGACGGCACGTTCCGCTGTGCCGGCTGCGGCACCGAGCTGTTCTCCAGCGGCACGAAGTTCGAATCCGGATCGGGCTGGCCGAGCTTCACCGAGCCCGCCAACCGCGAGCACGTGACGCTCATCGAGGACCGCTCGCACGGCATGGTCCGCGTGGAGGTGCGCTGTGCGACGTGCGACGGCCACCTCGGGCACGTCTTCGACGACGGGCCCCAGGACCAGGGCGGCCAGCGCTACTGCATCAACTCCGCGGCACTGGAGCTGCAGCCCAAGGGGTGATCCGGGCGGCCGCCCGGTCCTACGGGGCCGAGCGGCCGACGACGTCGGGCAGCAGGCCGTCGGAGGCGCTGCCCTTGCGGCCGAACGCGCCCTCGCGGCCCTGCAGGGCGAACACCAGCGCGGCCCGACCGGACGTCTCGTCGATGTTGTCGACCGAGGAGATGTCACGATCCTTGTACCACGAGATCTCCGAGTCCTCGGCGTCGCTGAGCTCGACGCCGACGACCGGGATCCGCGACTCCCGCAGCCCCTTGACGAACTGCTCGTCGAAGCGGTCGCGGTTCGTGCGCTCGTCGCCCTTGTCCAGCTCGGCGCGATCGTGGACGACGACGACGGCGTCGACGGGGGCCAGGTTCCCGTTGAAGGTGTCGAAGATCGTGTCGCGCACCCGGGCCAGCAGCCGCCCCGGACGGACGTACTGCGCGCCCATGCGAAACCCGAAAGCGCCGACCAGATCGGTGTCGGGCTTCGGGATGGCCAGCTCGCCGTACCGGGTGTTCAGCGCTCCGCGCCCGGCCTCGGCGAGGTTGGGCTTGGTGCCCGTGGCGGCGACGGAACGGACCGTTGCACCCGTGTCGCGCAGCGCGTCGCGGACGTCGTCGCTGACCTCCTTCTTGGACTCGCCGAGGAACACCACCCCCACCGAGCGCCCGTCGAGCTGCCCGTTGACCAGCAGCGGGTACACCTCGCGCTCGAAGCGCTGGGCTCGCGCCACGTCCTTGCGCGATTCGTCCACGCGCTTGTCGGCGTCCGCGACGTCCTTGCGCAGCGAGTCCCGGATGTTGCGCTCGGCCGAGGAGACCAGGCCGCTGTCGCCGATCGCCACCCCGAGCAGCAGGCCGACGGCCAGCGCGATGAACACCGCGGTCAGGGAGAGGGCGTGGTAGCGGAAGTCGAACATCGGGCGCGCGGCGCGGCCGGACGGACCGCTCCGGGGACCTTAGAAGGTGGGCGGCGTCATCGGTCGCCGCCCGCGTCGCGGGCGGGGGGCGCGGGGCGACCCGCCAGCGCCGGCCCGGCCGCGTTCACAGGTCGCCGCCCATGAGGATCCGCAGCTTCAGCCACATCAGGTCGGCGACGTCGCGGAGGCCCGGGGTGGCCAGGACGATGACGACGAAGGTCACGAGGCCGACGACGGCCAGCCCGCCGACAGGCTTGTAGCCGGGGCGGGGCTGGTAGAGGCGGCTGACGCCCTTGGCGTCCACGAGGATCTCCCCGATGCGCAGGCGGGTGAGGAAGGTCGAGGACATGCCCTTGCGGGCCTTGTCCATGAACTCCACGAGGTTGGACTGCGAGCCGACGGAGACGATGAGCTCGGCACCCTTCTCGGCGGCGATGAGCATGGCGATGTCCTGGCTCGTGCCGGGGGCGGGGACGACCTTGTGGGCGAGCCCGAGCGTCTCGAGGAAGTCGCGGCCGGGAGCCTTGCCGTTCGGGTAGGCGTGGACCACGAGCTCGGCGCCGCAGCGCAGCGTCGTCTCCTGGGCGGAGTCCATGTCGCCGACGATCATGTCCGGCTGGAAGCCCGCCTCGATGATGGCGTTCGCCCCGCCGTCCACGCCGACGAGCACGGGCCTGACGTCCCGGATGTAGGGGCGCAGGGCGTCGAGGTCCTGCTGGTGGTGCACGCCGCGGACGACGACGAGCGCGGGACGATCGCGGAAGTCGGTGTCGAACATCGGCAGCTCGATCTTGCCCGACAGCAGCTCCTTCTCCTCGAGCATGTGCTCCAGCGTGTTCTTCGCGAAGGCCTCCAGCGCCTCGCCGATGTCCTCGCGGCGCTGAAGGGTCGCCGCGAGGACGTCCTCGGGCTCCTGGACGGCGCCGGTCGCGATCACCTCCCCGCCCCGGTGGACGTCACCGCCCGTGATGTGGATCGGGTCACCGTCGCTCACGGCGTCGAACAAGCTGTCGTCGTCCATGTCGACGAGGTGCACCCCGGCCTGGATGAGCAGTTGCGGGCCCATGTTCGGGTAGTGCGCCGCCGAGGAAATGCTGCAGTTCACGACGGCGGCGACCCCGACGGCGATGAGGTCCTCGGCCGACACGCGATCCAGGTCACGGTGGTCGATGATCGCGATGTCCCCGGCCGTCAGGCGCTTGACCAGGTGCTTCGTCCGTCGGCCGGGCCGAGCAGGGCCGCTGATGTCGCGGGGAGCGGACACCCGTGCATCGTAGGTGGCGACCGCCCGCCGGGCCCGGCGGGCACGCGGTTCCCGCGCGGAGCCTCCTTGATCCCTGGCAGCACCGAGCCTCCACCCCGCCCCCGCACCCGTCACCGGTGAGCGCGCGGTCACGCAGCCTTCAGCAGCTCCTTCGCATGGCGGCGTGCCGCGACGTCGTCGGTTTCGGCGCCGAGCATCCGCACGAGCTCGGGGACCAGATCCTTGGCCCCCAGGGTCCGCACCGTGGTGCGAGCGGGGTTGGCGGTCGTGTCCTTCTCGAGGCTGAAGTGCCGCGCGGCCAGCGACGCGATCTGCGGCAGGTGGGTGATGCACACGACCTGCCGGCCGGCCGCGAGGTCGCGCAGCTGCTCCCCGACCGCCCGGGCGGTCTGGCCCCCGATGCCGGCGTCGACCTCATCGAACACGAGCGTGGCCCCGGATCCGTCGTTGGCGACGCCCATGAGCGCGAGCATGACGCGCGAGAGCTCGCCGCCGGAGGCGATCTCACGCAGCGGTCCCGCAGGCACGCCGGGGTTGGAGGCGATCAGGAACTCCACCGTGTCGGCCCCGAACGCTCCGGGCTCACGCTTCTGCACGTCGATCTCGAACACCGCAGCCTCCATCGCCAGGCGGGCCAGGCGCTTGCGCACGGCGGCGGCCAGCTGCGGCGCCTGTGCCACCCGTTCCGCGCGCAGACGCACGGCCAGTGCATCGCGGTCGTCGACGGCCGCCGCCAGCTCGGCCTGCGCGTGCTCGAGGGCTTCCTCGGCTCCGGCCAGCTCGTCGCGCCGGGTGCGTCCGTCCGCGGCGTAGGCCAGCACCGCGGCGATGCTGCCTCCGTGCTTACGGGCCAGCCGGTCGAGCGCCGCCAGGCGTTCCTCGATGCCCTCCAGCTCCCCCGGCGAGCCTTCCAGGGCCTCGGCGTACCCGCGCAGGTCGTGACCGAGCTCCTGGGCCTCGATGGCCAGGGTCTGCCAGCGGGCGCTCAGAGCGTCGAGCTCGGGGTCGACGCCGGCCACCGCGTCCAGGCCGGTGCCGCCGGCGGCGAACAGCCCCGTGGCCCCCATGCCCTCCTCCGGAGTCAGGGCCTCCGCGGCGTTCCAGGCGCCCCCGCGCAGTCCCTCCACGTGGCGCAGACGATCGCGCGAGGCTCTGAGCTCTGCCTCCTCCGGCTCCGAGGGATCGAGCTCCTCGATCTCGGCGAGCTCGAACTCCAGCAGATCCAGCTCGCGGTCGCGTGCCCCCGCCCGCTCGCGCAGCTCGCCCAGGGAAGCCTCCAGCGCGCGAACGCGTTCGTAGGCGGCCGTGTGCTCGGCGCGCAGGGCCAGGTGCTCGGGCCCGCACGCCGCGTCGAGCAGCTCCAGCTGCGCGGACGCCAGCGTCAGCCGCCGGTGCTCGTGCTGGCCGTAGAAGGCGATCAACGTCGTCGCGATGTCGCGCAGGTCCCCGACCGCACACGCCCGGCCGTTCAGCGACGCCCGCGTCCGACCGTCCTCCCGCACCCGCCGCGACAGCACGAGCTCGTCAGCGTCCGGAGCAAGGCGGTCCGCGGTGACCAGCCTTTCCCTGAGGTCGTCGGGCAACTCGAAGACCCCCTCGACGTACGCCTCTGCGGCCCCCGGCCGGACGATGCCGCTACGGGCGCGCCCACCGAGCAGGAGGTCCAGCGCGTGGGCGAGCACGGTCTTTCCTGCCCCGGTCTCGCCCGTGAGGACGTTCAGGCCGGGCACGAGGTCCAGGGACGCGCGCTCGATGAGCAGGAGGTTCTCGACATGCAGCTGCGACAGCACACCCAGCGTTGTAGCGCCCCCGGCGGATGGACCGACCCGGCGGCTCCGTGCCACCGGGCCAGCCACGCGCCCGTCGGGGTGTGAACGGAGCTTCACTGTCATGGAGCAGCACTCAGGTTCCACGCACAGGGCCGCCAGGCCTCTCTGTGACGCGGGTCGCACCGATTGCGTCGACCGGGCCCGCCTCACCGGCACCGATTCGGCACGCCTCGGGGGTGGCAACGGGACACCGATCGGGCGGACGATGCCGGGAATGCCGCCATGGTTCCCCGAGCCGTTCGACGTCGCCGCCTGGACCCGTCCTGCGCGGATGCGCGGCACCGCCTACCACGTGGACCGCGTCCTGGCCACGCTGGCCGACCTGCAGCACGGGACCGTGGCCTGTCGGCAGCTGCTCGCGCTCGGCGTGACCTACGGGCAGATTCGCGCGCGGGTGATGTCAGGGCATCTGCACCGGCTGCACGTCGGCGTCTACGCCGTCGGCCGGCGTGCGCTCACCGGCCCGGCGCGGCGCATGGCCGTGGTCCTGGCCGGTGGTCCGGGAGCGCGTCTGCGCGGGTGGTCAGCCGCCACGCAGCGCGACCTGTTGCCCGAAGCCGGCACCCAGATCGACCTCGCGGTCCCGACCGACCGCCGGGTCGCGCTCCCCGGGGTCAGCGTCAACCGGGTCCGGCCGATCCCCGCCGAGGTCGGCGTCGCCGGCGGCGTCCCGGCCCACACCGTCGCCCGCCTGCTGCTGGACCTCGCGCGTCGGCCCGACGGCCTCGACGTGCTCGAATGGGCGTGGCGCCAGGCCATCTTCACCCGGTCCCTCGACCACGCCGCGGTGCACACCGTGCTCGGCGACCACGACGGGGAACCGGGCACCCCGGCGCTGCGGGCTATGTGCGACCGGCGAGCGGCGCTCGTGGGCACGCTGCGCAACCGCTTCGAGCTCGGCGTCGCCTCGATCCTGCGCGAGGCGGGCGTCAAGGACCAGGATGTCTTGTGCAACATCCCGCACGAGTTCGCGCCTGGCGTCGTGCTGACCCCCGATTTCCGGATCCCGTCGCTGAACCTCATCATCGAGTCCGACGGTCGTGACGGACATGACGATGTCGAGTTCATGGTGAGCGACGCCGAGCGCGACGCGCACTACGAGCGCGCCGGCTACATCGTCATGCGCGTGACCTTCTGGCAGGCCCATCAAGAGCGAGGGCGGATCCTCAGCCGCCTCGCCGACATCCGCGCAGCGCACGTCGCACTGGCTCGCTGACCTCTGGAGACGGCAGGCCCGCTCACGGGCCCCGGGCGCCGGCGCGGGGAGCGGGTCCCCTATGCCCGGCGCCAGCTCCTGGATGCGTGGAACCTCAATGTCGCATGACCGCACCAAGGCTCCACCCACCGAACCGCTCTCCGCCGCAACTCGGTGCGTGGAACCTCGATGTCCCATGACCACACCCACCCTCCACCCACCGAGATCCCGGAGCCCCGGTCGTGCGCGGAACCTCGATGTCCCATCACCACACCGAGACTCCACGCACGGGCGCCGGACGGTCGCCGCACGAGCCCGCGGCCATTTCGGGCGGTACGCTCACGCGGCGATGCCCAAGGTGCGCCTGGACAGCCTGCTGGCCGAGCGCGGCCTCTTCGAGTCCCGCACGCGCGCGGCCGCCTCCATCATGGCCGGCGAGGTGCGTGTCGGGACCGCCGGTGAGCGCGCGCAGAAGCCCGGCCAGATGGTGGCCGGCGACGCCGAGGTCTCGGTCGACGCCGCCCCGCGGCACGTCTCGCGCGGGGGGACGAAGCTCGCCAACGCCCTCGCCGCCCTCGGCGTCCCGGTCGCCGGGCGTCGGGCTCTGGACGTCGGAGCCTCGACCGGCGGGTTCACCGACCACCTCCTCCAGGAGGGCGCCGCCCACGTCGTCGCCGTCGACGTGGCCTACGGCGAGCTGAGCTGGAAGCTGCGCTCCGACGAGCGGGTCACGGTGCTGGAGCGCTGCAACGCCCGAGCGCTGGATGCGTCGATGCTGCCGTACGCTCCGGATCTCGTGGTCGCCGACGTGTCGTTCATCTCGCTGACGAAGGTGCTGCCGGCCGTCCTGGCCTGCGCCGACGACAGGTTCGACGCGCTCGTGATGGTCAAGCCGCAGTTCGAGGTGGGCCGGGCGCGGGTCGGCAAGGGCGGTGTCGTCCGTGATCCCGACGCGCGCCGCGACGCGGTGGCCGCCGTCGCGCACCACGCGGTCGGCGTGGGCACCGGCGTGTGCGGGGCCGCACCTTCGGGCCTGCCCGGTCCCAAGGGCAACCACGAGACGTTCCTGTGGCTCGCCGAGGCCGGACGGCCGGGGACGTGGACCGACATCGACGCCTCGCTGCGCGCGGTGGCGGGGATCTGACCCATGGCCCCAGCGGCACCCACGGGCACCGACGACCCCACGCCGCCCGTGCCGCGCACCGCGTCGGTGCTCACGCACACGCGGGCCGAACGCACCGAGGCGGCGCTGGGCACCCTGCGCGCCGCCGCGGCCGCAGCCGGCGTGGTCCTGCGCTTCGACGTCGAGGAGACGGCCAAGCACGCCCTGCGCCACAGCGACGCCCTGCACTGCGACGCGCCCCTGATCGACGACGTGGAGCTGTGCGTGGTGCTCGGCGGCGACGGCACGATCCTCAAGGCGCTGCGCCGCTACGCGGGGACGAGCGTCCCCGTGTTCGCCGTGAACTTCGGGGAGGTCGGGTTCCTGGCCACCGTCGACCCCGACGAGGTCGCCGACGGCTTCGCGCGCGCGTTCTCGGGCGCGTTCGAGACGCTGACCCTGCCGGCGATCGCGCTCGCGCTGCCGGACGGCGCTCAGGCGGCGATCAACGACGTGGCGATCCATCGCAAGGCCGGCGAGCGCGTGGCGCGGCTGGCCTACGGCGTCAACGGTGAGGAGGTCGGCAGCGTCCGCTGCGACGGCCTGGTCATCTCCACCCCCGCCGGATCGACGGGCTACAACCTGGCCAACGGCGGCCCCGTGCTCGCCTGGGGGGTCGAGGGCTACGTCGTCTCGTTCATCGCCCCCCACTCCCTGACCGCGCGCGCGCTCGTCGTGGCCCCGGACGACGAGCTGTCGATCCACAACCGCGGGCGCGAGCCGGTGGACCTGTCCGTCGACGGGCGCCCCGTCGGCGAGCTCGGTCCCGGCCAGCACATCGCCGCGCGCTTCCTGCGCGAGGCCGCCGACCTCGCCCAGGTGCCCGGATCCTCGTTCTACCGGCGGATCCGCGAGAAGTTCGGCCGCCTGGCCTCCTGACCGCCCTCCGGCTTCACCCACGGGACGCATCGCATGAGGCTGCGACCCGCCGCCCGAGGTGCGTGGAGGCTGGCTGTTGACATACGACAAGGAGGCTCCGTGCACCCGTCGCGGCGCCCCGCCGCCCACCGTCCGCGGAGCCTGGCTGCCGTCATACGACACCGAGGTTCCGCGCAGCCGCCCGCCGCGACGGGTGTCCTGCTCTCCGATCCGACCCCGTCCCGGTGCGCGCGAGCCGTCACGACCGCGGACCTTCGGAGGCGAACGTGTGATCGACGTCACACCTGGTTGCGCACGCAACCACCACACTGCAGGAGCGATGAACGCACTCCGCCTCACGCCCCTCCCGCTCCACGCCGCCCTGCGCATGGCGACCGGCCTGGTCACCATGGCCGCGCCGCTGCTCGTCGGCTTCGACGTGGCTGCCACCCTGACGGCGATCATCGTCGGCTCCCTGGTCGTCGGGCTCGCGCTGGCCGCCGTTCCAGACGAACGGGGCCGCAGCGCCGTGCCGGCGGGCCTGCTGCAGGTCGCCGACTGGGCCGCCGTGCTCGCCGTCGCCGGCACAGCCCTCGGTGTCGCCCCCGGAGACCCGAAGGCCGCCGTTACGCTCGCGGGCATCGCGCTGGTGCAGCTGGCCGGCAACCTCACCACGCGTTACGAGCCGACCGGCTACGAGCCGACGCGCTACGAGCCGGCCCACCGCCAGCCGGACCCGAACTTCCCCCATAGATCCATATAGCAGTACCCCATAGCAGTATCTCTCCTCCCCGAGACGGCCCGCCTTCACCGGTGGGTCGTCTCTTTTTCGTGCCCAGGCGATCGATGCCCAAATCGATCGTAGAGGAGCATGAGAAGCGCTCAAGCGCCACTACGGGGACCCCACCCACACCGCCGCCTCGGTGAGAAAGCGCGGGGCGAAGGCGCCGTGGGTGGTCGACGCCGATCCGTTCCGCCACTACGCCCGGCCGGTCCACGCATCCGCCCGCCACCGCTATGTCCACGACGGCGGGCCTCCCCGGCGGCCGTCACGACAGGTTCCTCAGCCCGCCCGGGCGCTGACCGGATCGGCCAGCGCCCGCGCGGCGTACCCGCCCATGGCCGCCAGCGTCTGACCGGCCTCGTCCACGGCCCCTGCCCACCGCAGGAAACCGTGGACCATCCCCGCGCAGTCCCGGACCTCGACCGGGACGCCCGCGGCGCCCAGCGCCGCGGCGTAGGTCAGCCCGTCGTCGCGCAGCACGTCGTGGGAGGCGACGATGATCAGTGCCGCGGGGACGCCATCCGCGTCGCCGGCCAACAGTGGCGACAGGTCGGGGTCTTTCGGGTCATGGCCAGCACGGTAGTCGTCCCAGCAGCGCGCCATGACCTCGGCGGTGAGCATCGAGGCGTCGGCCAGCCGCCGGTAGGCGTCCTGGGCCATGGTGGCGTCCAGCGCCGGGTAGGCCAGCAGCTGCGCGCACACGTCGCCGCGGTAGCGCCGCGCCGCCACCGCGGCCAGCTGACCGCCGGCGCTGTCGCCGGCCATCACCAGGCGCCCGCCGTCCCATCCGTAGACGTCGCAGGCCACGTCGCGCGCCCACGCGACGACCCGCAGCACGTCGTCGCGCGCCGCCGGGAACGGATGCTCGGGGGCCAGGCGGTACTCGACGCTGACGACGTGGTGCCCGGAGGCCGAGCACAGCGCGCGGGCCACGCGGTCAAAGCCGTCCAGGTCGCCGAGCTGCCAGCCGCCGCCGTGGCAGTACACGACCACCCCGGGCGGCCCGTCCGCCTCCGGGGTCGGACGGTACACCCGCACCGGCACCGCACCGTCGACGAGCTCGTCGGCCGACGTGGCCACCACCGCCGGCTCTCCACCGAAGCGGTCGACGATCGCCGCGTACGCACCGCGGGCCGCCGCCAGGTCGGTCGGCTCGACGTCCCCGGGGTCGCTGTCGAGGATCTCTTGGATCTGCGGGTGCAGCGGACCGGGCTCCGTGGCCGCGGCGACGACCTCGCCCGGAACGTCCCCCAAGGGCACCCGGGACCCTGGGACACCGGTCTCGCCGGTCATCGCATCGCCGGCATCAGGCCGCCGGCCGCCCACCGGTGCACGCGAGCGCCGCCGGGCTCAGGCCGACAGCTCAGCGGCGAGCGCGTCGGAGAGGTCGACGTCGAGCGCCTCGGCGACCCGCCGGGCCACCGCGCGGCCGGTGAACCCGACCTCCTCGTGCAGCAGCGCGGGCTTGCCGTGGGTGACGTAGCGGTCGGGCATCCCGATCCGCAGCAGTCGCGCGGCGTCGGTGCCGCCGTCCAGCCCCGCCTCGTTGAGCGCCTCCCAGACCCCGGACCCGAAGCCCCCGGTCAGCACGCCCTCCTCGAGGGTCACCAGCAGCTCGTGATCGGCGCTCAGCCGCGCCATCAGGTCAACGTCGATCGGCTTGGCAAAGCGCGCGTCGGCCACCGTCGCACGGACCCCGCCGAGCTCGAGCAGCGCGGCGGCCTCGTGCGCCTTCATGACCCCGCTGCCGTAGCCGACCAGCGCGACGCGCCCGTCGCCCTCGGCCAGGACCTCGCCCTGGCCGATCTCGACCGGTGTGATGGCGTCGGCGCTCAGCAGCTCCGACCCCGGGCCCTCCCCGCGCGGGTAGCGCAGGGCGAACGGGCCCTCGTCCTGCAACAGCGCGGTGCGCAGCATCCGCTGCAGCATGGGCTCGTCCCGCGGCGCGGCGCAGACGATGTGCGGCAGCGCCCGCAGGTAGGCGATGTCGAACACGCCGTGGTGGGTGGGGCCGTCGTCGCCGACCAGGCCGGCGCGGTCCATGGCGAGCACCACGTTCAGCTGCTGCAGGCAGATGTCGTGGACGATCTGGTCGTAGGCGCGCTGCAGGAAGGTCGAGTAGATCGCGGCGACGGGCTTGCGACCCTCCAGCGCCATGCCGGCCGCGAACAGCAGCGCCTGCTGCTCGGCGATGCCGACGTCGAAGTAGTGCTTGCCCTCGGCCTTCTGCAGGATGTTCAGCCCGGTGCCGGAGTTCATGGCCGCGGTGATCCCCGCCACGCGGCGGTCGCGGCGGACCTCGGAGACGAGGGCGTCCCCGAAGACCTTCGTGTACTGCGGCGGCGGCGCCAACGCGTTGGCCGGCTTGGGCTTGGACGGGACCGGCAGCCGGCCGGAGATCGAGCCCGGCTTGGCCGCGTGCCAGGTCTCCTGCCCCTCCAGACCCCCCTCCTCAGCGGGCGCGAAGCCCTTGCCTTTGACCGTGGCGACGTGGATGACGACCGGGCGCCCGGCCTTGAAGGCGTGCTGCAGCGCCTCGCGCAGCGCGTGGACGTCGTGCCCGTCGATGACGCCGGTGTAGGCCCAGCCGAGCTCCTCCCACCACAGCCCCGGCGCCCACAGCGCCTTGATGGACTCCTTCAGCTGCGGCCCGAGGCGCTCGACGGCCTTGCCGATCCGCGGCAGCTCGACGAGGCGGTGCTCGACCTCCTCGCGCGCGTGCCACAGCTTCGGGTTCAGCCGGACGCGGTTGAAGTAGCCGCTGAGCGCCCCGACGTTCGGGGAGATCGACATCCCGTTGTCGTTGAGGATGACGACGATCGGCGTGTGCATGCCACCGGCCTGGCTGATCGCCTCGAAGGCCACACCCCCGGTCATGGCGCCGTCCCCGATGACGGCGACGACCTGCCCCTCGTCGAGGTCGCCCTTCAGGCGCATGCCCTCCTTCAGGCCGACCGCGTAGCCGATCGACGTGGAGGCGTGGCCGGCGCCCATGATGTCGTGCTCGGACTCGAAGGTCGCGCAGAACGGGGCCAGGCCCTCGTACTTGCGGATCGTCGCCAGCTGGTCCCGGCGCCCGGTGAGGACCTTGTGCGGGTAGGCCTGGTGACCCACGTCCCACAGGATCTTGTCGCGCGGCGAGTCCATCAGCGAGTGCAGGGCGACGGCGATCTCGCACGTCCCCAGGTTGGCGCCGAAGTGCCCACCGATCTCCCCCACCGTGTCGATGATGTGCTCGCGGACCTCCTGGGCGACGGCCACCAGCTGCTCGTCGTCGAGCCCGTGCAGGTCCTGCGGGCGGTCGATGCGGTCCAGGATACGGGGGCTCAGGGTCATGAGGTGCTCGTCTGGCGGGGCGTTGGAGTGACCATCTAGGACGTTCGGGTGAAGATGAAGTCGGTGATCTGCGCCAGCTCGGCCAGGTGCCCGGTCTGCTGCTGCCCGGTCTGGGTCAGGGCGTCGTGGGCACGGCCGTGGCACTCGCGTGCGAGGCGCTGGGCCCCGGACAGACCGTACTCGCTCACGTAGGTGCGCTTGCCGTGGCGCTCGTCGCTGCCCTGGGGCTTGCCCATGGACTCCGACGTGGCGGTGACGTCCAGGATGTCGTCGACGATCTGGAAGAGGACGCCGAGCTCGGCGGCGAACGTGCGGTAGGCGGTGGTGGCGGGCGCGGTCATGCCGTCAAGGAGCAGTACGCACTCGATCGACGCCCCGATCAGCCGGCCGGTCTTCAGCGCGTGGATGGTGCGCAGGCCGTCAGCGTCCTGCGGGGCGACCCCGCCGACGTCGAGGTACTGCCCGCCGACCATGCCGTCCACCCCGGTCGCCGCGGCCAGCTCGCGCGCGGCGGCGAGCACCCCGGCGGCGTCGCCGTCCTGCTCGGACAGCAGCAGGCGGAAGGCCTCGGCGTACAGGGCGTCCCCGGCGAGGATCGCGACGTCCTCCCCGTACTTGACGTGGCAGGTCGGGCGTCCGCGGCGCAGGTCGTCGTCGTCCATCGCAGGCAGGTCGTCGTGGATGAGCGAGTAGGTGTGGATGAGCTCGACGGCGGCGGCGAGGGGCAGGACGGTGTGCGCGTCGCCGCCGATCGCGTGCTGGGTGGCGAGGGTGAGGACGGGCCGGATGCGCTTGCCGCCGGCCAGCAGCGAGTAGCGCATCGCGTCCTCCAGGCCCGACGTCTGCGGGGCGACCGACGGGAAGCGCAGCGTCTGCAGGTACGCGTCGATCTGCTCGCGCAGGGCGTCGGGGTACGTGGCGGTCGGGCTCGTCGGGCTGCTCATCGGCGGGGATCGGGGCTAGAGCAGCTGGTCCTGGCCGGGAAGCGGCTCGGAGGCTGCGGCCCGCGCGAGGCGCTCGAGCTCGGCACTGGCGTGGGAGGCGACCTGGGCGGCCTCGCTGACCAGGTCGGCGGCGGCGCGGGCGTCCAGGTCGTCGGCCCGCAGGCGTCCGGCGACATCCTCCAGGCGGCCGACGAGGCGCTCCAGGGCGTCGGTGCCCTCACCCTCGGAGCTCATCGGTCCCCGGGTGTGCGGGACGTGGTGGGCGACGGATCGCTCAGGTCCGGGGCGACGGGAGCACCGTCGGCGTCGCCATCGGCGTCGCCGCGCGGCACGGCCCGCAGCGCCGCCGCGAGGATCCCGTTGACGAAGCCCGGGGCCTCGGCGGCGCAGAACTCCTTGGCCGTCTCGACCGCCTCGTCGATCGCGCCCTCGGCGGGGATCGGCGTATCCGCCGGGGCGGCGTCGGGGTGCAGGATCTCCAGCAGCGCCACGCGCATGATCGCCTTCTCCAGCGGTGCGATCCGGTTCAGCGTCCAGCCCTTGGCGTGGCGCTCGATGAGCTCGTCCAGGGACTCGGCGTAGTCCTGGACGGCGTAGGCCAGCGCCCGTGTGAAGACCGACGCGTCGCGCGCGAAGACGTCGTCGAGCTCGCGTCCGGTCAGGTCGTGCTGGTAGAGCGCGAAGACGGCGGCCTGGCGCTGGTCACGACGGCGGGGCAAGGGCTCTGCGTCACACCCTCGACATGTACTGACCGGTGTCGGTCTGCACCTTGACGCGGTCGCCGACGTTGACGAACAGCGGCACCTGGATCTCGGCGCCGGTCTCCACCGTGGCCGGCTTGTTGCCGCCGCCGGACGCGGTGTCGCCGCGGACGCCGGGCTCGGTGTGGGTGATCTCCAGCTCGACGGAGGAGGCCAGCTGGATGTCCGACGGCTCATCGTCGATGAACAGCAGATCGACGGTCTCGTTGCCCTTGGTCCAGCGCAGCTTGTCGGCCAGCGTCTGGAGCGGGATTGCCGTCTGGTCGAAGGTCTCGGCGTCCATGAAGTGCGCGTCGGTGCCGTCGGAGTACAGGAAGGTCATCTTGCGTGCCTCGGTGCGCACGGAGCGGAACTTCTCCCCCGCGCGGAAGGTCTTGTCGATGACGTTGCCGTCCTTGGTCCGGCGCAGCTTGGTCCGCACGAACGCCGGGCCCTTGCCGGGCTTGACGTGCTGGAACTCGACGACCTTGAAGATCGTCCCGTCCACCTCGATGTGGTTGCCGTTCTTGAGCTGATTTGTGCTGATCACGTTCAGGGGCCTTTCTGGACCGCCGCCTCGACGGAGGGCGCGGACCTCACAGGATAAGTCAGCGGGATCAGCGGCGTACGGCGAGGACCTCGACGGCGGGCGCGATGCGGCGCCAGGACTCGGCGCCGACCGGGCGGCGAACCATCTCAGCCTCCAGCTGCAGATACTGCTGGCCCGCGGTCATGAGCGCCCGGTCCAGGCGGCGGGCCCGCCAGCGCGTGCGCCAGGGTGCGGAGGCGTCGTCGCGCAGCTCACGCGCCATCTCGCGCATGCGCAGCGCCGGCTCGATGGCCTGGCGGGGCGGGCAGAACCGCGACGGGCCGGCCTCGACGACCTCGAAGTCGTCGCTGAACAGCCGGCGCAGGCCGCTCTCGGTCGCGTTGAAGTAGTGGTCGGGGTAGCCGTGGAGCGGCTGCAGGAACGCGGCCAGCGTGTAGGCCGACCCGCCGGGCCGCAGGACCCGGGCGATCTCCCGCGCCGCGACCCACGGGGAGTGCAGGTGCTCGAACACGGCCAGGGAGAAGACGAAGTCAAAGCTCGCGTCCGCGAACGGCAGCGCGTGCGCGTCCGCGACGACGTTCAGGTGCTCGGTGCCGTACACGAACGCGTCGGTGGTCACGACGTTGGCCGCCTCGTGGGTCTCCAGGCCGGCGCCGAGCTCGAGGATCGCGTCGCCCCGCCCGAGCGCGGCGTCGACGGACGGGATGCCCATCCCGGCGCAGTCGTACCGCGGCAGGTGCCCCCCGGTCTGCCGCAGGTCGACGGCGTCCAGGTCCGCGTCGGGCACGAGCACGGGGACGCCGTCCAGCGCGGGGTACGTCGTCCCGCACCCAGCGCACGCGTGCCCGGCGGCGGTGGCCTCCAGCGCGCCGTGGCAGCGGGGACAGGAGAACGAGATCGGGCCGGACATCGGTCAGGACCGCCGCTCAGGCGGCCGACTGCCGGCCGCTGGAGGCACCGACGCCCACGGGGAGGCGGTCCCGCAGCCTCTGCCCCAGGCGGCCCAGCCAGCCGGGCCGGTACAGCTCGAGCGCCAGCGCGGCGGTCAGCGGCAGCACCCAGGCCATGTAGATCGCGAAGAGCCGCCCGGCACCGTCGAGGGACCCGCCGAAGACCGCGATCTGCTGCCGGAAGAAGCTGACCCCGAGCAGCAGGCAGACCGCGACCGTCAGCCGCGGCAGCCCGGGCCGGCGCACGGCCTCCCAGGTCAGCAGGGCCAGTAGGAAGGGCACGTGGTAGTAGTCGTTGTTCCAGTTGTCCAGGGCGCAGCGCAGCAGCAGCAGCAGCGCCAGCAGCAGCAGCGCGTCGTCGCGCCGCCGGTCGCGTCGCAGCCACAGCCCCGCCGACAGGGGGAAGGCCAGCAGCACGATGAGCGGGTGGGCGACGTCCGCCACCCAGGCCGGGGAGACGTAGACCCCGCTGTTGAAGCCCCGTTGCAGATCGGCGAGGATCCACCACACGCTCCACGGCGTGGTCCACGCGCCGCCCGCCTCCTGGCCCGCCGCGCTGCTGGCGATCGCCCCGAAGCGGTCCCCGTCGCCCAGCAGCAGCGGCAGGGTCAGGGCCGCGGCGACGCCCCCGGCGACCACGAGCAGCAGCACCCGCCGCTGACCGGCCCCCAGGAGGACGGGCAGCACCGCGATCACCGCCCACTGCTTGGTGGCCAGCGCGAGGCCGAGCAGCAGGCCCGCCAGCAGCTCCCGGTCCCGTACCGCCGCCAGGACCGCTCCGGCGCACAGCGCACCGGCCAGCAGCTCCTCCGGGTGGCCCCAGTGCAGCGCTCGGAAGGTCAGCGGGTTGGCCACGGCCAGGACGACGACCAGTGCCTGGGCGCCCCGCGAGGCTCCGCTGCGGGCCAGGATCCGGGAGAGGACCAGGCCGAGCACCAGCGCGGCCAGCACGCACGGGATCGATCCGGCGTAGAAGACGGTCTCGATCGGGTCGCGGAACACCGGCGCCACGAAGGCGGCGCGCAGCAGCAGCGAGAAGCTGCCCATCAGCGGCTGGTTGGCCACGAACTTGTCCCAGTCCAGCTGCACGACCGCGTCGATCGACGCGCTGGCGTCCACGACGTAGTCCAGGCCCGGTTTCATGAGCACGAAGGTCCGGACGGACATCGCCACCACGACCAGGGCGCCGATCGCCACGGCCACGGCCTGGGCACGGGCGGCCGTGGACGACCGCTCGGCGCTGCGCACGCCGACGCCGACGCTCACGCGGCGGGCTCCCCGGCCCCGTGCGCGCCCAGCGCCCTCAGCAGCGCCGACCAGGCGACACCGCGGTCGGCGGCGGCCTGTGGGCCCGCACCCGCTCCGCGCACGCCGACGCCTGGGGGCGTGACGACGACGGTGCCGGGCTCGGCCGCAGCACCGCCGTCCTGGGATCCGAGGACGTCGAGCACGCGTACATCCTGACGGCTGGCGGCCGGAACCGACTTCAGTTGTTCGATGGCGTCGCGAAGCACGTCGGCGCCGTCAAGCCGCGCCGCGGGCCCCACCGACAGGGCCAGCACGCCCCGGGAGGCCAGCAGCGGACCGGCCAGCGCGGCGACCGCCGGCGCGTCTTCGGCCCCACCGGTCGCGTCCAGCACGGCGACCGCCACGGGCGCGCCGGCGGCGGGCAGGTGCAGCGTCGCCGCCACCGTCCCGCGCCAGCGCCTCAGGCGGACGCCCTCGGCCACGAGGGACCGCCGGATCGTGCGCGCGGCCGCACGCCCGTCGGCCAGCTCGGCCCGGATCTCGAGCTCGACCGGCCGCAGCGACCCGAGCGCCATGAGCATCGCGGTGCTCGACTTCGCCGGGACCCACGCGGCGGGCAGGTCCTGCGGGCGGTCGGCGATCGCCCGCCACACCCGGCCGTCGTCGTCGCGGACGCGCGCCCGCCACGTCACCGGCCCCGCGTCACCCGCGCCCCGCAGGCGGGCGGCGAGCGGGTCGTCGAGCAGGCCGGACGGCATGACGCTGAGCTCCAGCGCTCCGCTCATGGTCCGGCCGTCAGCGTCGGATCGGTCCTGCTCGTGGTTCGTTGTTGTCGAGATGTCCTCGACAGGCGTAGGATCGCGCGCATGCACCCAGTCTCCCTGCCCGCACGGATGCGGCGCCGTGTGCTGGCCGCCGGTGGCCTGCTCACGGTCGCGGCCACGACGCTGCTCGCCCCGGCGGCCGGGGCCGCGACGACGCTGGGCCCGGACGCCCGGTACGAGCTCGTCCACGGCTGCTACGCCCTGCGTTCGGAGCCCCTCGGCCGGCTTGTCGCCAAGACCGCGGACGGCTACGCGGCCACCGCCACGGACCCCGCGTCCGCTGAGGGCTTCCGCATGCAGGCCACCCGCCTGGGCAGCTACATCCTCTACGGGCGCGGCGCGGACTTCCTGTCGACCGCCGGCGGCAAGGTCTCCACGACAAAGGACTCCGGGCCCCTGGCCGACTTCGTCGTCGCTCCGACGTCGGACGCCACCGCGTTCACCCTCGTCAGCCAGGGCGGCCAGGCCCTCGCCGCCACGCCGGGCGGCGCGCTGACCCTCGCCGCGCCCGGCGCGCCGGGCGACGCCGGGCGCTTCACCTTCGTCCCCGCCGAGGGCTGCCAGGTCTTCCCGGAGGCCGAGCTGAACGCCACCGGCAGCCCGTCCAAGGGCACGACGCCGTACGCGGAGACCCGGGGCCTCATCGACGCGCACATGCACATGATGGCCTACGAGTTCCTCGGGGGCGACCTCCACTGCGGCAAGCCGTGGGACCCCTACGGCATCACCCACGCCCTGCCCACGTGCAGCAAGGACAACCTCGTCAACCAGCAGGGCGAGATCGTCGTCGACAACTTCCTGGCCGGCGAGACGAACCCGGCCAAACCGCAGGACCCCGTCGGCTGGCCGACGTTCAAGGACTGGCCCGCCCACGAGTCGCTGACCCACGAGCAGAGCTACTACAAGTGGCTGGAGCGCGCCTACCTCGGCGGGCTGCGGGTGTTCGTCAACCTGTTCGTCGAGAACCACGCGCTGTGCACGCTGTACCCGGTCAAGCACAACAGCTGCAACGAGATGACCAGCGTGCGCCTGCAGGCCAAGCGCCTCAAGCAGCTGGAGGACTACATCGACGCCCAGGAGGGCGGCCCGGGCAAGGGCTGGTTTCGGATCGTCAAGAGCCCGTTCGAGGCGCGGCGTGTCGTCAACAGCGGCAAGCTCGCCGTCGTCCCCGGCATCGAGGTGTCCAACCTCTTCGACTGCGGCATCAAGAGCGGCGCGCCGACGTGCGACCGCGCCCAGGTCGACCGCGGGCTCGCCGAGGCCTACAACGACCTCGGCGTCCGCGACATGGAGCTCATCAACAAGTTCAACAACGGCTTCGGCGGGGTGGCCGGCGACGCCGGGACGACCGGCGTGCTCGTCAACACCGGCAACCAGATCGAGACCGGGAGGTTCTGGGACCTGGAGACGTGCACCGGCCCGGCCGAGGAGTCCGACCGCGAGCAGTACGCCCTCCCGGGCTTCGGCCGCGACCAGCTGGCCGGGTCGCTGTTCGGCGCGCTCGTCCCCGGCGGGACCACGCCCGTCTACCCGCCGCCCCCGCACTGCAACAAGGCGGGCCTCACCGATCTGGGCCGCTACCTCGTGGGCGAGATGATGGACCGGGGCATGATCGTCGACCCCGACCACCTGTCGGTCATCGCCCGCAAGTCGCTGCTGGACGAGACGCAGGCCCGCGACTACTCAGGGGTCATCTCCAGTCACAGCTGGTCGACCAGCGACGCCTACCCGCGCCTGTACAAGGAGGGCGGCGTCATCACCCCGTACGCCGGCAACACGCAGAGCTTCTGTAAGGCCTACCGGCAGATCAAGCCCGACCGCGACCCGCGCTTCGAGTTCGGCGTCGGCTGGGGCGCGGACATGAACGGCTTCGGCGGCCAGGGCGGCCCGCGCAACGGACCTGACCCCGTGACCTACCCGTTCAAGTCCTTCGACGGCGCCGTGACCTTCCAGCGCCAGACGACGGGGCTGAAGACGTTCGACATCAACCGTGACGGCGTCGCCCACTACGGCCTGTACCCCGACTGGGTCGAGGATCTCAAGCACGTCTGCGGCCAGGGCGTCGTCAAAGACCTGGCCAACGGCCCGGAGGCCTACCTGCAGATGTGGGAGCGCGCCGTGGGCGTCTCCCCCGAGGACCAGGTGCGGCGCGAGGCGCGCCTGCGCTTCACGAAGGCGGGCATCGGCCTCGTCAGGCTGAACGTCGGCCCCGAGGAGCTGCTGCGCGGAGCCGGGCAGCCCGCCTCGCGCAAGGACCGCACGTACTCCTACCGCGTCAAGGGCCGCGGCAACTCCAAGGCCCGCGTCAAGGCGGTGTTCAGCTCGAAGCAGAGGGTCGCACTGATCACCTCGGTGGCCCCGCGCCACCGCATCGCCGGGATCGGCAAGGGCACCAGCGTCTCCCGGTTGCGCGGCAAGGTCCGCACGTTCGGCCCGGGCATCCGCATCCGCAACGCCGGGGCCGGCCGCCGCTACGTCTACGGCGTGTCCAAGTCGAAGGTCCGCTGGACGGCGGTCGCCACGACGACGGCGACCAAGTCCCGCGCGCGCCTGCGGTCCTACCTGCGGCGGGCCGGCCTGCGGTAGGTAGCGGGCGGAGCCTTCGAGCGACGCCCACCGCCGCACCAGGGTGCGTGGAGCCTGAGTGTCGTCTGACCACACCGAGGCTCCGCGCAGACCGACCGTCCGGCCGCGCGCGCGCGTGCGCGTGCGCGTGCGCGTGCGCGGAGTCTCGTTGTCGTAGGGGCACAGCCAGACTCCACGCACCGGACCGTTCGAGCGCGGTGACCAGCCGGTGGCCTTCAGCGACCCGGGCCCGCGGCCGATGGGTGTCTACATGCGCCGTGTCCGCTTGACCTCCTCGCAGCCCCGGGCGATGACCCGTCGGGACCTGCTGGTGCCGCTGCTCGCCGCGGTCGGAGTGCTCGGCCTGATGGCGGCTTCGACGCTGCTGACCGTGGCCTTCACCGACTACGAGGAAGAGGCCCTGCCGTCGATCACCGCGCTCTTGGGTGGCGACGTGGGGACGTTCCTGGGCCGGCTACCCGCGTACGGCGGCTCGCTCATCCTCCGGGCGCCCGCCGCGCTGCTGGCCGACGCCGCGGGAGGCGGGGAGCTGGCGGTCTACCGAGCGCTTGCCGCCCCCTGCCTCCTGGCCGGCGTCGTGTTCGGCCTCGTGCTGTGGAGCCGCCTCGCGTCCCGGGGCCGGGTCCTGGCCGCGTGGGTCGCGCTCACCGTGGTCGTGGCCAACCCGGTGCTGCTGCCCGCGTTGGACACCGGCCACCCCGAGGAGTACCTCGGGGCGATCCTGTGCGCGGCGGGCGTGACGGCCGCGCTGTGGGACCGGCCGATCCTCGCCGGTGTCCTGATCGGAGCAGCCGGCGCGAACAAGGCCTGGGCGGTGCTCGCGGTGGTGCCGGCGCTCGTCGCGCTGGGGTCGGGGCGTGCGCGCTTCCTGATTGTCACCGGGACGGTGTGCGGGGCCGTGCTCGCACCCGCCCTGGTGCACGGCACCCAGGCCATCGACAGCGCCCAGGCCGTGGCCGGGCAGTCCGGCGTCATCTTCCAGCCGTGGCAATGGACGTGGTTCCTGGGCGACCACGGGGAGCTCGTCCGCGGCCTGTACGCCGAGAAGCCCGGCTACCGGGCGAGCCCGTCGTGGATGGCCGACATCGGCCACCTGCCGATCGTCCTGCTCCCGCTGGGCCTGGGTGCCCTGGCCTGGGCCCGGCGCGTCCATCGCGAGCAGGCGCTGCTCCTCCTGACCGCGTGCCTGCTCGTGCGCTGCGTCGTGGACCCCTGGAACACCGCCTACTACCACCTGCCGTTCCTGATGGCGCTCGCCGCGCACGAGGTCGTGGCGCGCCGGCGTCTGCCGCTGGCGTCGGTCCTGGCCACCGTCGCCGTGTACGGCTCCACGGTGCTGGCGCGTGGCCACGTCTCGCCCGACGGGCAGGCCGCGCTCTACCTGCTGTGGTCACTGCCGGCGGCGGCCATGTGCGCGCTCGCGCTCTTCGCCCCCGAGCGCTGGGATGTGTTCGCGAGGCGGATGAGCGGGCCGGTGCGGCGGGCGCTGCCGTCGATTTCATCGCTGGCCGCCCAGGCCGAGCCCGCGAGCGCTGCTCCTCGGCCGGACATGGCCCCGTCACCGCAGGCTCAGGCCGCCCCTCGCGCCAAGCCGACGCCGACGCCGGCGGGCTGAAGCGGCCGTGAGCGGGGCCGCGACTGCGTGGAGTCTCGTTGTCGTAAGGCAGCACCCAGACTCCACGCGGCAGCGGCCGTGAGCCGCGCTCGGCTGCGCGCTGCGCTGGGCTCGTCAGGCGATGACCGTGAGCTGCTTGGTCAGCCCGCTGAGGACCTCGTGCCCGTCGTCGGTGACGACGACGAGGTCCTCGATCCGCACGCCGACGACATCGGGGACGTAGATCCCGGGCTCCACGGTGACGACGTGCCCGGGCGCGAGCGCGACCGTGCCCTGCTTGGACAGCCGCGGTGCCTCGTGGACGTCCATGCCCACGCCGTGTCCCAGGCCGTGGCCGAAGTGCTCCTCGTGGCCGGCGGCGTCGATGATCTGGCGGGCGACCGCGTCGACCTCCTTGCCCGTGGGCCCGGGGCGCACGGCGGCCAGCGCGGCCTCCTGCGCGCGCAGGACGATGGCGTAGACCTCTGCGTCGTGTTCGCTCAGTTCGCCGGTGGCGTAGGTGCGGGTGCAGTCAGAGGCGTACCCGTCCAGTTGGGCGCCCCAGTCGATGACGACGAGCGTGCCGGCGGGGATCTCGACGTCCCGCGGTGAGGCGTGCGGCAGGGCCCCGTGGGCGCCGGCGGCGATGATCGGGTCGAAGGAGACCGATTCGGCGCCCATGCGCCGCATCGTGAACTCGAGGTCCAGGCCGACGTCCCGCTCGGTGCGCCCGGTCAGCCCGCGGGTGAGGACGTCCTCCAGGGCGGCGTCGGCGAGGCGGGCGGCGGCGCGCAGGCGCTGCAGCTCGGCGTCGTCCTTGATCGCGCGCAGGTCCTCGACGAGGCCGGCGGCGGGGACGAGCTTCACGTCCTCCTCGAGCAGCTCGGCGAGCCGGTCGTGCGCCTTGACGGTGACCGAAGCGGAGTCGAAGGCCAGGCGTCCGGTGGGGCCGACGAGCTCGGGCAGCGCGGCGGGCAGGTCGGCCACGATGTGGACCGTCCACCCCGGGTCAAGCTGCGCGGCCGCCTGCGTCAGGTAGCGGAAGTCGGTGACGAACTCGCGCTGCCCCGCGGCACCGACGAGCGCCAGGCCACTGGAGCCGGTGAACCCGGTCAGCCAGCGCACGTTGATCGGGTCGGTTACCAGCAGCAGCTCGGCGCCGGTGTCGTCCAGCAGCGCGGCGACCCGGCCCGCGCGCTCCAGATCCGTCCGACCGGTCACGTGGTGGCCGCCAGCTCGGCCTTGCAGCGGGTCAGCGCCTCGCGGTAGCCCTCCACGCCCTGACCCTTGACCGTCTGTAGGCACAGGTCGGAGATGACCGACACCTTGCGGAACTCCTCCCGCTCGGCGATGTCCGACAGGTGGACCTCCACCACGGGCAGGCCCGCGATCTCCAGCGCGTCCCGGATCGCCCACGCGTAGTGCGTCCACGCGCCCGGGTTGATGACGATCGCGTCGGCGAGGCCGGTGAGCGTGTGCAGATGCTCGACCAGCGCGCCCTCGTGGTTGGTCTGAAAGAAGCGGACCTGCATGTCCAGCTCGCCGGCGTACTCGCCGATCCGGTACTGCAGCTCGTCGAAGGTCAGGGTCCCGTACTGCTCGGGGTCCCGGCGGCCCAGCTGGTCGAGGTTGACGCCATGGATGACCTCGATGCGGTTGCGAACGCTCACGGGGCGATTCTGGCACGTCCGCCGCGGTCGGCCGCCAGGCCCGCAGATGTGAACGGAGCTTCAGTGTCGTCTGACAGCACTGAGTTTCCACCCGGCTTGCCCGTGCCGCGCCCAGCACGGTGAGTGGAGCCTGAGTGACGCAGAGCAGCCCGCAGACTCCGTCGAGCACAGACGAGGTGGCATCTCGTCGGCCTCAGCGCGGAGCGGGCCTGAGCATCAGCCGCAGCGCGTCGATCACGTTCTCGCGGGCCTCCTTGCGGGTGCGGCCCTGGCTGATCGCGCCCGGCACCTGCTCGACCTCCGCCATGATCCAGCCCTCTCCCCCGTCGGAGTAGCGGATCGTGAAGCGCAGGGAATCACCCATGGCGTCCACAGTACCGACCGCCGACGACATCGCCAGCGGGACGCGACCGGCTGACGGGCCCGCAGATGTGAACGGAGCTTCAGTGCTGTCTGACAGCACTCAGGTTCCACCGGGCTGGCCCGTGCCGCCCGCAGCGGGAATGAGTGGAGCCTCGGTGATGTACAGCGGCACCGAGCCTCCGCGCAGCCCGTGCCGCCCGCTGGGTGGAGTCTCAGTGACGCAGAGCAGCATCCAGGCTCCACGCAGCCCCCCCCCGCCCGTCAACCCGCGGCCAGCCCCGCGATCGCCGCGCGCACCTCGTCGGCCGCCAGGGCGTGGCCGTGGGAGACCCGGCCGGGCACGTCGACGAGCACGAACGGCGTGGAGGACGCCCCCAGCCGCTTCTTGTCCTTGGCCGTCGCGGCCAGCACCGCGTCCACGTCGACCGCGGGATCCAACTCGACCGGCAGCCCCGCGTCGGCCAGCAGCCCCCGCACCTGCTCGCACAGCGCCCCGTGGCCGGAGAGCGCCAGCGCGGCCAGCAGGCCGAGGCCCACGGCCTCGCCGTGCCGGTAGCGCGCGTACCCGGTGACCGTCTCGATCGCGTGGCCCACCGTGTGACCGAGGTTCAGCACCTGCCGACGCCCGCCGTCGCGCTCGTCGGCGGCCACCGTCGCCAGCTTCGTGTTCGCGCAGGCGAGGATGACGTCGTCGTCGACCGGCGCTCCACTGCCGACCCGCTCCCACAGCGCGCCCCCGGAGATTAGCGCGGTCTTGACGACCTCCGCGTACCCGGCGGCGTGCTCGGCCGCGGGCAGGGTGGCCAGCGTGGTGATGTCGACGATCACGCCGGCGGGCTGGTGGTAGGCGCCGACGTAGTTCTTGGCGGCCGGCAGGTCCACCCCGGTCTTGCCGCCGTAGGCCGAGTCGACCTGGGCCACCACCGTCGTGGGGACCTGGACGACGGGAATGCCGCGCTGGAAGCACGCCGCCGCAAACCCGGCGAGGTCGCCGACGACGCCCCCGCCCACCGCGACCACGTGGTCTGACCGGGTGGCACCCGCGTCCGCCAGGGCCGCCCACACGCGCTCGGCGGTCTGCAGCGTCTTGGACGACTCGCCCGGCGGGATCTCCACGAGCCCGGCCAGCTGCGGCACGCGCCCGGCGTGCAGGTCGGCCACCGTCGTGTCGCTGACCGCGAACCGGCGGCCACCGGCCACCGGCCACACCGGGCCCGCGTCCCCGAGCAGCCCGCGCCCCACCCACACCGGGTACTCCCCGGACGCGCTGGACGCCCACAGCAGCCGCGTCCCGGGCGGTGCGGTGGGCACCGCCTGCATCGCGGGCAGCGCGCGGCGCGCCGCGCCGGCGCCGGTCCCCGCGGGCCGCACGACGCCCGCGGCGGCCAGGTACTGCGCGGCGCGCTCGGCGTAGAGCGTGCCAAACGCGTCGCGGTCGCGGGCCAGGGGACGACCGCGGCCCGCGGCCCGCTCCCACGCCACCTCAAGCTCGACGTCGACGAGCACGACGACGTGGCGCACGAGCGCATCGCGCACCCGGGCGCTCCCCAGCGCCCCACCGCCCAGGGCGATGACGCCCCCGTCGGCGCCCTCCAGCAGCGCGCCGACGAGCTCGGCCTCGCGCGCCCGAAACGCCGCCTCACCGTCTGAGGCGAAGAACGCCTCCACCGACACACCGAGCGCGTCGGTCAGCAGCGCGTCGGTGTCCTGCAGCGGCACGCCGACCGTGTGCGCCAGCTCGCGGCCCACGGTCGTCTTGCCGGCCCCCATGACGCCGGTCAGGACGATGGCGGGCCGCGGCCCGCCGGACACGCCGGCTACGCCGGCCACCCGATGCGCGTGCGGTAGGCCGCGACGGCGGCGCGCACGTCGTCGATGTGGTCCCCGCCGAACTTGTCGCGGCAGGCGGTGGCCAGGACGTGCGCGACCATCGCCTCGCCGACGACCCCCGCCGCCGGCACGGTGCACGAGTCGGTGCGCTCACGCAGGGCCTGGGCCGGCTCCTTGGTGGCGATATCCACCGACTGCAGCGGCTTGGTCAGCGTCGGCAGCGGCTTCATCGCCCCCCGCACGAGCAGCGGGTCGCCGGTGGTCATGCCGCCCTCCAGGCCACCGGAGTTGTTCGTGTTCCGGTGGTAGTGGCCGTCGCCGTAGAAGATCTCGTCGTGGGCAGCGGAGCCCGGGCGGCCCGCCACGTCCCACGCGTCGCCGATCGCCACGCCCTTGACCGCCTGGATCGAGCAGATCGCCATGGCCAGGCGCCCGTCCAGGCGCTCGGTCCACGACACGTGCGACCCCAGGCCCGGCACGACACCGAAGGCGACGACCTCGAAGACGCCTCCAATCGACTCGTTGGCCTTGCGCTGGACGTTGATGTGCTTGACCATCTCGCGGCTGGCCGTCGGGTCCAGGCAGCGGACGGGGTCCTCGTCGATGCCGTCGAAGGCGTCGAGCGTGAGCGTGTCGCTCGCCGGCGCGTGCACCGAGCCGATCTGGACGACGTGGGAGCGCACCTGCACCCCCAGCGCGGCGAGGAACGCCTTGCACAGCGCCCCGCCGGCCACGCGCGCGGCGGTCTCACGAGCGCTGGCGCGCTCCAGGACGTTGCGGATGTCGGAGTGGCCGTACTTCCACGCCCCCACGAGGTCCGCGTGGCCCGGGCGCGGCAGATGGACCTCCGGCACGTCGGCCTCCACCGGCCACGGGTTCATCCGCTCCTCCCAGTTCTTGAAGTCGCGGTTGTCGACGCGCAGCGCGATCGCCGAGCCCAGCGTGACGCCGTGGCGGACGCCGGAGGTGACGGCCGCCGAGTCCTTCTCGATCTTCATCCGGCCCCCGCGCCCGTGGCCGAGCTGGCGGCGAGCCATGTCGCGGTTGATCGCGTCCTGCTCGAGCTGAAGACCGGCCGGCAGGCCGTCCACGATGCAGGTCAGGCCGGGGCCGTGCGATTCGCCGGCGGTGATGAGCGTCAGTGCCATGGAGCGGCTCAGTCTATGGACCGGCGGTCGGCCCGAGCCGCCCGGTCGCGGTCGCCCGGCTCCGCTAGGACTTGACCTCCGACACGCTGACGATGCGGAAGCGGTAGCTCTTCACCCCACCGCCGCCGGGGGACGTGTAGTCCAGGCGGACGTCGTCCCCGGGCCGCAGCTCCAGGGTGCGACAGTGCGCAGCCGTCCCCTGCGAGCACTTGCGGTCCTTGCCGACGACCCGCACGTCTTCGGAGACGTGGAAGCTGGCGGTCCGGCCGTCGCGCCGGACGCCGAGGAACGAGAGCAGGACGAAGTTCTTGGACGGCAGGGAGGCGCCGGGGCGCAGACCGGTCCGGATGGTCTCCGTCTTGGCGCCCGTGCGCTGGATGCCGGTCTTGAGCTTGTAGGCCGTCGGGCTGGTCCGGGTCGGTGTGGCCGGGGTCTTCGTCGGCTTCGGCTTCGTGGACGTCGGCTTCGGCTTCGTGGTCTTCGGGCGTGTCGTCTTCGTCGGCGTCTTCGTGGGTGTGACCGTCGCCGGTGTGGGCGTCTTGGCCTGCGGCGAAGCGGTCGACGGCTTGGAGCCCGCGCTCGAGGTGACACCGGTCGCGGCCTTGGCCGGGGTCGCGGCAGCCGCCGCCTTGGGCACCTTGGCGAACACGAGCGGCTTGAACGGGTCGCGGCTCTTGCCCGAGCGATCGCGGGGCTTCTCGTCGGGCGTGACGATGACCGTCACCTCACCCGGAGTGTCGGCCGCGGGTGCGGTGACCGCGGCGCCCGCGTCAGCGACATCCTCCGACGAGGAGCCCCCGCCGATGAGGAACGGCACGGCGATGGCGACGAGGACCAGCACGATGGCCACCGGCCACAGGCGCTTGTCGACGAGGTCGCGCCAGAGGTTCTGGAAGAAGCTCATTTTCCGACTCCTGCGGCAGGGGTGGCGGTCGCCACCGGGGTGACCGGGCCGGAGCCCGTGGGGGACGCGGCGGTGGGAGCAGCTGCCGCGACGGGGACGGCGCCGGGCGCCGACGGGGTCGCCCCGGCCAGGAGGCCCTGGTCGTCGGGCAGCACGAAGGCGGTGGCGCTGACCGTCGCGGTGATCTCCGGGAAGCCCGTCAGGCTGATGCTGTCGATGGTCATGAGGCGGCCGTTGACGGTGATCTTCCCGCCGGAGGTCTTCGTGAAGGCGTCGATGCGCTCCAGCAGGCTCTCCAGGCGCTGGAACGGGCCCGTGAACTCGAAGGTGAACGGCATCGTCGGCAGGCCGGCCGGGCCGACCGTCGCACCGGGCGGCAGCCCGGCGAACAGGGTCTGCGCGGCGGGAGCAGCCGGCGCCACGGCGCCCGGTGTCGCGCCGGCGGCGGGCGCACCGGCGGCGGAAGCGGCGGGGGCCGTGCCCGTACCCGCAGTGCCCGTGCCCGCCGTGCCGGTGGCCGGCGCCGTGGGCGTGGTCGGCGTCGTGGCCCCCGTGGATGTCGTGTTCCCGTTCTGCTCGTTGGCCAGCGCGCCGACCTGGGCGACGGGCGGCGCCACCGCCGGCGCGGCCGCCGCGGTCGACGTCCCGGTCAGCATGATCGAGTTGAAGTCGATCTTGCTCGCCTTGGTCGCCTGCTGAAGCTGGAAGACGAGCGACGGCACGTCGTCGTCGGCGGGGACGGCCTTGCCGAGGCTCGCCACCGTCCGGTAGTCGTCGGCGTACTTGGCCTTGGCCGACTCGGCGGTCGTGGCGGCGGCGTTGGCGGTGTCCAGGCGCGTCTGCGCGCTGGTCACCTCGTCCTTCAGGCTCGCCACGTCGTCGCGCTTGGGCGACAGCACGAGGAACCAGAAGGCGCCGAGGACGGCGAACAGCGCCACGACCATGATCATCGTGCGGTCTCGGTTGGTCACTTCGCACCTCCGGTGGCGGGCGTGGTCGGAGCGGCGGGGGTCGCACCGGGCGTCACCGCGTCGCCCGGCGTCGGGGCGGCACCGGGGGTCACGGCAGCGGGCACGGCGGCGGCGATCGCCGCCAGCGCGGGCACCGGCTTGGGGTCGAAGAAGATCACGGCCTGGAAGCTCCGCGAGCAGTCCGGGGGCCGGGTGGCCTTCGTCGTCGTCCCGTCGGCGTTGGCCTGCGGGGCGGCGGCGGGGGCGTTGCCGGCCTTGACCGACTGCTGCAGGGCGACGCGGCGCACGCCGTCGACCTGGCGCAGGCTGACGAGCATCGGTGGGATCGCCGCCTGGTTCGGGGCGCAGCCGGTCAGTTCGACGGCCGGAACGTCGTAGGCGGACCGCAGACCGACGGCGCCTCCACCCCCGCCGGCGCCCGCCGAGGTCGAGACGGTACCGGTGAGCTGGGTCAGCGTGATGTTGCGCGGCAGGGTGCGACCGATCTCGTTCATCGCGTGCGCCCAGTCAAAGCGGCTGTCGGCGATCGACTGCACCGTCGCCACCCGGGCGACGCGCAGCGCGGCGAACGAGGTGTAGGGGGCCAGCCTGGCGGCCTTGGCCTCGCTGGCGGCCGCGTCGCGCTGGACCTGCGCGAGCTTGGCCTCCTGGTCGGACTTGGACTTGCTGGTGCTCGCGTACGCCGCGAGCATGACGACGACGAGCACGAGCGCGCCGATGATGACGTAGGCGGCGCCACCGGTCCGGCCGCCGGCCCCGCCGGCGCCGCGGCGCTCTTCCTCGGGGATCAGGTTGATGGACTTCATGCGGCCACGGCCTCCTCGATGGCCAGACCGGCGGCGACGGCCAGCCGGCCGGCCTCCAGTCCGGGGGGTACGGGAAGGGTCCCGGCGACAACGGGGAGCCCGAGGTCGGCTTCCAGCGCCGGGGCGAACCCGGCGATGGACAGCGCCGGACCGGTGAGCACGCAGCGGCGGACGGCGTTCTCCGCGTCGTAGCCCTGGTGGAAGTCGACGGAGTTGCGGACCTCGCCCGCGATCCGGCGAACCCCGTCGACGAGGATCGCGCGCGCGTCCTCGATGATCTCGCGATCCTCGGCGTAGCCCTTGAGCTGCTCGGCGGGCTGCTCGAGCCCGACGTGCGCCAGCCACCCGTGCGCGTGCTCCAGGGTCAGCGAGCGGCGCTCGGCGAGCTCGACGGCCAGGCTCTCCAGGCCGCCGCCGATGACGCGGGTGAAGGTGCAGACGGTGCCCTGGGCGACCGCCAGGTTCGTGACCCCGCCGACGGAGAGATAGACCGCGGCCCCGTCCGGCTCGACGAGACGGTGCAGCGCCCGGACCATGGCGAACGCGGCCAGGTCGATCGCCTCGGGCTTCAGGCCGGCGTCCCGCACGGCGGCGAGGACGCGGTCGATCATGTCGCGCCGGGCGGCGACGACGGCGATGCGCTGGCGCGGCCCCTCCGGGGTGTCGACGATGTCCAGCGCGGCGAAGTCCAGAACCGCGGTGTCCAGGGGCATCGGGATCTGGTCCTGGGCCTGGAAGCGCACCGCCTGGGCCATCTGCTTGGGGTCCTGGATCGGGGGCAGCAGAATGATGCGCAGGACGATGCGCTGGTTGGCGATACCGACGCGGACGCGCTTGTCGAGGTCCTTGTGCTCGGCGAACATGGTCCGCAGCACGGTGGCCAGCGCGATGGAGTCCTGCACCTCACCGTCGCGGATGACGCCGGGCTCCAGCGGCGCGAAGGCGGCGGTCGTCACCGTGAGCGGCCCGCCGTCGCCGACGCAGACGGCGGTGACGAAGCTCGGGTCGATCTCCAGGCCCGTGTACCGGGGGGCGCGCACGCTGCGACCGGTGCGCTGCGGCAGGCGCGGAAGGCGGTCGGTGTACGCCGAGATGCTGGGGATGGAAGCCATTGGGGTGGTGTCCTGCCGTTCGTGGGGTCCCGTCGACCCCCGGTGGTCGGTCAACGCATCGGCACCGGCCCGTCGGACCTGTGCCCCATGTGATGCCTCTCTCCCCTTTTCGTCCACTTCGCTCCAACCCTTGAGCGCGAAATGGACACGTGGTCGCCGCGACGTCAGGCGTCTACTCTGGCGCCGTGATCGCCTCGATCCGGCAGGTCACCGGCGCCGAACTGCGGATCGTCCCCGACGCCGCTCACATCTGGAACTCCAGAAGCCGGAGACCTTCAACCTGACCGTGGCTGATTTCGCCGCTGCTCGCTGCTTGACAGCAGTTCGAGGTCCTCGGTGTAGAAGAGCATGTCGCCCATCGTCTCGCGATCTGACGTCCTGCCCGCTACGGCCAGTCGATCTGTTCGGCGAGCTCGGCAGGCCCCAGCTCGATCAGCCCGCTTCGCCCGACAGGCTCATATTCGCCGTCGCGCAGTGCCAGCCAGGTGACCGCACGTTCGGCGGGGTCGACGAGCAGGACCTCATCGACGTGATGTCCGGCGTAGAACCCGAGCTTCTGCCAGCTCTCGTCGCCGGGGGAGAGGATCTCGACGACGAGCGCGGCCGTCGAGAGCCACACCCCGGCTGCTCCGGGGCGGTGCAGGCCTCCGTCGGGCACGCGGAAGTCGTGCTCGGACTCGCCGAGATTGAACTCGCCCATCCCGGGCAGCAGGCCGGCGCGGCGGGCGGGTGCGTCGAGCAGCACCGCGAGCTGCTGGCTGATGAAAGAGTGCTCGACGTTGGGGCCTGGGACCATGTGCAGGACACCCTGCCAGACCTCGTCGAGGCGGTCCACGCGCGCGCGACGGCGGCGCTCAAGCAGCGCCTCGAGCTCCGGTGGAGGCGAGCCGAGCACAAGCGTCGTCATACCGCCAAGCCTAGCGCCGGCACCGCCAGCTCACCACCCCGCCGGGACGTTGTTGGGTGCCTGTCCCTCAGCGCCGGATCCTGTTCCGATGTTCCTCACGGGACGGTCACCAACGGTCAGAGACGCAGCCGCCGCGCTCGGCGCCGGGAGCGCAGGTCCGCCCCACGCTGCCGTCGTGCTTGCTGATCGTGAAGACCGTGCCGGTGGCCGATGCCGCCTTGATCACGTAGCCGTCGGCGTCCGTCGTGGCCATGGCGTCGGTACCGGTGACGTCCTCCAGGTCCGGGTCGCCGGAGGCGCAGCGCGTCCAGTCCTCGGTGACCGCGTGGCAGGCCTCCACGTGGGTGACGAGGTTGCGCGCCGCCGACTTCGCGGTCACATCATGCGCCTTCTCGCGCTGGCCGACAAAGGTTGGCAGCGCCAGCGCCGCGAGGATGCCGATGACGAGGATCACGACGAGCACCTCGACGAGGGTGAACCCGTCGGCGCGGTCCGCGGGCGGCGGACCAAGGCGTCGGGGTGTCCGGAGTGCGGATGACATCTCCCGACCGGTATCGGGGCCTATGGGCACGGCCGACGAATCCGCGGGAGCGACCGTGGACGCTCGTACTACTCAGAAGGCAGGTGCCAACATCGCCCAGCTCGGAGTAGCGGATCGTGAAGCGCAGGGAATCGCTCGTCGCGAGCACGTTACCGGTCGTCCACGATCGCGCCGAGCACTCAGCGCGGGAGCCAAGGGTGATGTCTATTCCGGAGCTGGAGAGGGCTGGACGATGGCGGAGGTCGAGCAGGTTCCAGGTGCGATCAGCCAGGGCCGGACGCGCTCGCAGGCCCGTGAGAACGTGATCGATGCGTTGCGGCTGATGCTCAGGCCCGAGAACGAGGGCGCCCCCCACACGAAGTGACGCGGGCCGACCGGTGGCCGCTCCGTGGTCTCACGCCACAACGAGGTCGGCTCCACCGTCGCGGTCGCGATCTGCAAGCAGCCCGGCGTCCCCAGGCCGCCCAATCCACGCTGACCGCTCGTGGGGACGCGTCATCAAGCCCGGGGTTCCTGAGCTGACCTCAGCCGCTCGTGTCGAGCAATAGTGGTCGTCCTGATGACCGTCATCACCTAGATCATCGAGGACGCCGTCAGCGAACCTGCGCCGTCCGGCCTGTTGCACGCCATGCTCGACCGCTTTGGTGAGATCGGTGGCGTCGACCTGGAGCTGCCGGCCCGCGATACGCCTACCCGGGCCGCGGACCTCCATCCGTAATCGCAGTCGACACCAACGTCAGAACGTGTCCAGATAGGCGTCGATGACCGACTCGCCGACGAGGAAGCCCACCAACCCACCGAACGCGAGGTAGGGGCCGAAGGGGATCTTGGTCTTGCGCGCGGCGGCGACGCCGATCCGGGCCATGATCGCCACGCCGACCAGGACGCCGGCGATGAGCGCGACGAAGATGCCCGGGGCGACCGCGCGGCCCAGGTAGATCCCCAGGACCCCGGCGAGCTTGACGTCCCCGAAGCCCATCCCCCCCGGCTTGGCCGCGGCGGCGACGTAGAAGAACGCGAAGGCGGCGACCCCGGCGATCAGCGACTCGACAAGCATGTCCGTGTCCAACGCGGCGACGACGATCAGGCCGGCGACGGCGAACGGCGCGGTCAGCGCGTCGGGGATCCGCCGCACGTCGAGGTCGATGAGCGTCACCGGCACCAGCAGCGTGACGAGCAGGATCCCGAGGACGATGCGTGCGGTGTCGTCCCAGGCCACGGCGACGACGAGGACGTACAGCGCGCCGGTGGCCGCCTCCACTAGCGGGTAGCGCGCGCTGATCGGCGCTCGGCAGGAGCGACACCGGCCCCGCAGGACGAGCCAGCCGACCACCGGCACGTTGTCGTAAGGCTTGATCGGCGTCTGGCACTTGGGACAGTGCGACCCCGGATGCGACAGCGACTCGCCGCGCGGCAGGCGCCACACGACCACGTTGAGGAAGGACCCGATGACCAGTCCGAAAACGGCGGCGAAGACGAGAGCGGCGAACATGGGCTGCGACCGTATCGGCAGGACGGACCGTTAACGCGACGCGGCGGGCCCCAGGGCCCGCCGCACAGCCCGTACGTCGACTCGAGGGTGGTGCTCTACCAGCTACCGCCGGCAGGGCAGCCGCCCTTGGTGCTGCCGCCGGTGACGGTGCAGCTGCGCGCCACGCCCGTGGCCGACTTGGTGATGAGGAACTTGTTGCCCGTCTTGGAGTCCGCGGTGATCACGTAACCGTCGGCCGCCGCGTTGGCGACCGTGCCGGTGATGCCACCGGCGTCGAGCGACGTAGGCGCGGTCGTCGTGCACTTGGTGTAGTCGCTGGTGGTCGTGTAGCAGGACTCGACCTGGGAGACCATGTTGCGAGCGTCGGACTTGGCCGAGGAGTCCTTGGCCTTGTCGGACTGACCCAGGAACGAGGGCAGGGCGATTGCGGCCAGGATGCCGATGATCAGGATGACGA
>JBBSUL010000017.1:0-34575 GCA_038234375.1 Solirubrobacterales bacterium
GTACGAGCCTCCAGGCGAGTACGTCCAATGCCCGCCGAGCCGCCAGGCGAGGCGGGCACCGGCACCGTTCCCGACGACTGGACGCCGCGGCTTGCAAGTGCGGTTGCATCACGTCCGGCCGGGGAGGGTTCCGACATAGGATGCCGACGCCGGCCGCCGCGTCCCGAGGACATCGTGTCCCCGCGAGGCCGACGTTCCCACGCATTTATGGAAGACACCAGACGCGGAAACTACGACAGCGGCGAAGACTTCGTCCTCGAATACGGTGAGCTGAGGTTCACGTTCAACGAGCGTGACTTCGGTGAGCGCTGTGAGCAGGCCGGCGTCAAGCTGGGCTTCGTCGGCGGGCGCCTGGCCGAGGGGGAGCTGGAGGACCTCGTCAACCTCGCGGTCAACGGCGAGATCCAGGACCCGGCGTCCGAGCTCGGCGAGCACGTCAACGACTGCTGGCCTGACCTCGTCGGTCCGAGCGACCGCAGCCTCGTGCACTGGCTGCGCCGGCTGGTGTTCCGCTCGGCGTGGCTGGATCAACGCGTCAAGGAGGGCGAGCTGGACATCCGCTTCGACGGCGAGGCCCAGGCCTTCGCCTACGTGCAGGTGCAGCGCGGCGGCGAGCCCGTCGAGCTGGCCCCGGAGCCGAGCTGGCGCCGCGTGGCCTACTCTCCCGCCGGTCCGTGAGCGACCGCGGGTCCCGGCGGCGTCACGGCCGCCGGCAGCGCGTCTGGTAGATCGACGTGAAGCCGTTCTCGAAGCCGTTGCGCGCCGCGCGCAGGTACAGCCGCCACACCCGTGCCCGCTCGGGACCGCACGCGGTGACGACCTCGTCGTATCGATCCTCCAGCCGCTCGATCCAGTGGCGCAGCGTCTGGGCGTAGTCGGCGGCGAAGCCCTCCACGTGCTCGGTGACAAACCCGGCGCGCTCGAGCGCGAGCTGCACCCGGGACAACGGCAGCGGCTCGCCGTCGGGAAAGACGTAGCGCTCGGAGAACGGCCCGGGCTTGCTGAACTCGCCGCGCTGCAGCTGGGCGATGCCGTGGTTGAGCAGCCGCCCGCCGGGCCGCAGCAGGCGGTGCAGCTGCGCGGCGTACACGTCGATCTGGGCCTCCCCCACGTGCTCGACCATGCCGACGCTGGCGATGGCGTCAAACGGCTCGGCGTCCAGCTCGCGGTAGTCGGCCAACCGGATCTCCACGGCGCCGGCCATGCCGGCATCGCGCACGCGGTCCTGGGCCAGCGCAGCCTGCTCCTCGCTGAGGGTGATCCCGAGCACCTGTGCGCCATGCTCGCGCGCGGCGTGGATGGCGAACGCGCCCCAGCCGCAGCCGACGTCCAGCACGCGGTCTCCGCGTTGCAGCGCGAGCTTGGTGGCCACCAGTTCGTGCTTGGTCTGCTGGGCGTCCTCGAGGGTCTGCGCCCCGCGGGAGAAGATCGCGCAGCTGTAGGTCATCGACTCGTCGAGGAACAGCCGGAAGAAGGCGTTGCCGGCGTCGTAGTGGTGGGCGATCGCGGCGCGGTCGCGCCGGAGGCTGTGCAGCACACCCTCCTGGCGGCGTTCGACGGCCGGCACCTGCGGCGGCCGCGTCAGGCCGACGGCGCGGGCGGCGGCCAGGGCGAGCCGGGCCTGCCTCACGCGATCCAGGGCCGGCGGCTTCCAGCCGGTGACGACGGCCAGCGCCCCGTCCAGATCGTCGACGTCCAGGTCACCCGCGACGTAGGCGCGACCGATGCCCAGCTCGCCGGGGGAGCGCAGGACGTGGGCGAGCGCCCGCGGGGAGCGCACCCGGAAGCTGGGGGCGTCCGGCACGGTCGCCGCGACCGTCGTGCCGTCCCACAGGGCGACGGTGAACGGGCGGTCGGGCAGGGCCCGGGTCAGCTCGTGACGCAGGAGGGCGGTGTCGGCCAGCACGGCGAGTGTCCTTCGGATCGGCGACGGATGCTTGCGCACGCAAGCAGTCTGGACATCATATGCAGACTCCGCACGCGCCAGACATGCGGTCGGCGCCGGGTCGGACCAGCGCGTGCCTACAGGTAGGGCACGGGGTTGCGCGGAACCCCGTTGATGCGCACCTCGAAGTGCAGGTGCGCGCCGAAGGAGTGGCCGGTGTTCCCGACGTACCCGATGACCTGCCCACGCCGGACGCTGGCCCCGACGCTCGTCCCGAACCGGGACTGGTGCGCGTAGCAGGTGGTCATCGCGGCGGTGTGCTGCACGCAGGTGTAGTTGCCGTAGCCGCCGGTCGGCGCCATGAGCACGACCTTCCCGTTGTCCGCGGCGTGGATCGGCGTGCCCTCAGCGGCCCCGATGTCGATGCCCGCGTGCAGGCGCCCCCAGCGGTAGCCGAAAGGGCTGGTGAACGTGCCGGCGACCGGGGAGGCCAGCTGACCGCCGCCGCCGGAGTAGTTGCCGCCGCCCTGCGCGGCCTTGGCGGCCTGGCGCGCGAGGGTGGCGCGGACCTGGGCCTGCTCCTTCTCCAGTGCGCCGAGGTCGCCCTCCAGGTCCTTGCGCTCGCTGCGCACGACGCTCAGGGCCCCGGACTTCTCGGCCTTGGCCTCGTCGTAGACGGTGCGGGTGACGATCACGCCGCGCTTGAGCTGGGCGATCTCGTCGCGCTGCGCCTGGACGCGCCCGGCGACCTTTGCCTTGCGGGCCTCCAGGGTGTCCAGGCGCTTCTCGGTGGCCTTGGCCTCGGCCTGAGCGCGACGGACGCGCTTGACGATGACGTTGTCCTGGCGCTGGATCCGGGAGAGGAACTGCCCCCGCTCCAGCAGGTCGGCGAAGCCGTGGGCGTTGAGCACGACGGTGACCAGGTCGGGCCGGTCGGCCTCGTAGAGCTCGCGCAGCCGGGCGGCGAGGACCGTGCGGGCCTCGCGCAGGCGCAGCCGCAGCCGCGTGAGGCGCTGGCGCTCGGAGCGCAGCTGCATCTGCACCTGCGTCAGCTGCGCGGTCTTGACGTCGAGCTCGCGCTGGACCGTCGCCTGACGGGCGGCGATGCGGTCGATCCGCTCCTGCAGCGTCCCGATACGCGCGTTGTAACGGGTGATGTCCTTGGTCAGGACCCGCTCCTTGGACTTGCGCGTGCCGACCTTGCCGCGGGTGACGTCGATCTTCTTCTGCAGCGTCTTGGGGCTCGACGTCTGGCCCTGCGAGAGCACGGGCAGGGCCCCCCACAGGATCAGGGGCGCGAGGACAGACAGCACGAGGAGGCGCAGACGCATCAGCGATCTCTTAGAGTAGGTGCCTCGGGGCACCGACGACGAGGGTGCAACATCTCCTGCGTTGGCCGCAAGCGCGGCCAACGCAGCCCTCGCCCGGCCTCTACCCGTCCAGGGAGCCGGCCCGGGCGGACGCGATCGCCTCGGCGCCGGCGGCGCCCACCAGCAGCTCGGCGCGGACCGTGCCGCTGGCCACGAGGTCCAGGGCGGGCAGGCGGCCCGTCGACGTCAGCGTCTCGTCGAGCGCGATGACGGTGGTCTCGCCGCCGACCGGCTCCGTGGCGGTCGCGACCACGGTCAGGGTGCCACCGTCGACGATCGCCCGGGCGGCGGCCAGGGCCTTCTTGGCCGCGGCGGGGTGCAGGCCGTCGAGGGTGTCGATGAGCACCACGGCGTGGCCGCCCCGCGCGGCGATGCGACGGCCGGCGTCGACGGCCCGGTCGACGGCCTGGCTCTGCGCGTCCGCGCTGGCACCAAAGCTCAGGCCGGCGACGGGCGTGATGCCCTCCGGCGCCAGGCGGGTCTCCTCCGGGCGCACGCCGACGAGCACGAGCGACAGGTCGACGCCGTCCTGGGTGGCGAGGGCGCCGGCGAGGCGCTGGAGCGTCTCGGTCTTGCCCGCCCGGGCCTGCCCGGTGATGGTCACGCGCGAGCCGCGCCCGATCGGGGTCAGCCACTCGACGGCCTTCAGGGTCGCGTCCTCGCTGTCGAGGGCGAAGCGCTGCGTGGGGAAGGTCGCGGGCAGCTCGTCGAACGGCGTGCCCTCGGCGACCTCGTCGGCCGGCTTGTCGTTGATCAGGTCGACCCGGACGAGCGACGGATAGCGCTCCGACCGGCGCGGCGGCCGGACGGGTCCGGTGACACGGTCGCCGCTGACCAGCTCACAGCGGCGCACCTGCGCGGCCGAGATGTAGATGTCGTCGTCGGACGGGTCCGGCGGGTTGACACGCAGGAAGCCCGAGCCGTTGCCCAGCACCTCGACGACGCCCTCCGCCGCGCGGTCCTCACCCTCGTCGTCGCGGTCGTCGCGGCCTCCGCCGCCCCGGCCCCCGTCGCCGCGCGGCCGGTCGCCCGTCGTGCCGGCGCCGCGCCCGCGTCCGGAGCGCCCGCCGTCGCCCTCGCCGTCGGGGTCGGTGTCGGTGTCACGGCCACCGGAGACCTGGTCGGTGTCGCTGTCGCTGCTCCCGCCTGCGCCGCGGCGACCGCGGCCACCCCGCGAGCGCCGGGACGGCCGGGCTTTCGGCGCGTCGTCGTCGGTATCCCCGCCGGGACCGGTGTCGTCCGGCGCGCGGTCATCATCGGTGTCCTCGCCCGGGTCGCGATCGGCGGCACGGCCGCGGCCGCCGCGGGAGCGTCCGCTCCGCGGCGCGGGCTTCTCCTCCGCGGGGGCATCGGCGCCACCGTCCCCGGCGTCACCGCCGGAGAGCTCCAGGATCTTGTCGACGAGGTCGGCCTTGCGCAGGCGGCGGTAGCCGTCGAGGCCGATCTCGCCGGCGATGGTGTGCAGGTCGGCGAGCGGGCTGCCCTCGAGGGCGGAGCGGGTGAAGACGGACATGCGGTTCTCCTGTGATTCGTCGGTGAGCCCCCGGCCGCGTTGTCGTCAGCGGCCGGCGACGGATGAGCGGAGAGGTCCCCGGCAACCCCGCTTTCGGGGCGGTTGCAGCAACATGCTCCTGAACGGCAAGCCTACCCGCCCGTGCTCACGGCGTGCGGTGCGCCGGGGCGCGGATCCACTTCAGGCGCTCGTCGTCGCCATCGAACGCGGGCATCGGATCGGCGCCGTCGAGGACTCGGCGGACGGCGAGGAAGTCGGCGGCGGCCCGCACGTCGTGGACGCGCAGGACAGCGGCACCGTGATCGGCGCTCCAGCCGACCGCGGCGAGGGTGCCGGCGTCACGCTCGGCGGGCGGGCGCCCGGTGATGGCCCCGATGAAGTATTTGCGCGACACCGCGTGCAGCACGGGGAGCCCGAGCGCGCGGACGCCGTCGATGGCCCGCAGGGACTGGACCGTCTCGGCGGGGGTCTTGGCGAAGTCCGGCCCGGGATCGACGAGCAACTGGTCGGAGCCGACGCCCTCCGCGCGCGCCGCGGCGCAGCGCTCGCGCAGGAACGCGGGAACGTCATCGGCCACCCGTCCAGCGTAGTCGTGGAAGTGCTCCTGCTTGGGCGCGGCACGGGTGTGCATGACGACGAGCGCCGCCCCACCCCGGGCGCAGACCCGGGCCAGGCGCGTGTCCCGCAGCCCGCTGACGTCGTTGATGATCGCCGCCCCGGCGTCGATGGCGGCCTCGGCCACCCCCGCCTTCCACGTGTCCACCGACACCGTCACGCCTGCCGCGGCCAGGCGCGCCACGAGCGGCACGACGCGGCCGATCTCGACGTCCTCGGCGCTTGCGTCGGTGTACGTGACCCCGGACTCGCCGCCGACGTCGATGATCCCCGCCCCGTCCGCGACGAGCGTCAGCGCGCGCGCGACCTGCTCGTCCAGCGTGCCGGGACGGACCCGGTCCGAGAAGGAGTCGGGTCCCGCGTTGACGATGCCCATCAGCACGGGCCGCCCCGGCGTGAGCGCCAGGACGCGGCCGGGCAGACGCAGGCACAGCGGGGACGGAGGGCGGTCGGTCACGTTGACGGCAGCCTACGACCGGGTGCTGCCGCCGGCCTCACCGCGCCCGCCAGCTCCGTCTACTTCTTGGACTTCCCGGCCTTCTTGATGGTGATCTGGCGTCGCAGGACCGTCGAGTTGCCCGCCTTGTCGGTGGCCGAGACCCGGAGCGTGTACTTGCCGTTCCTGGTGTAGACGTGGCGAGCGCGCCGGGCCGTGATGCGCTTGGAGCCGTCGCCGAAGTCGACGACGACCCGTTCGATACCCGATCCGGGCAGCACATCGGACGCGGTCGTCGACAGCGACAGCCGGCGCCCGGCCGCCTTGGTCCCGGCGAGCGAGAACGACAGCTCCGGTGCGGCGGTGTCCACCCGGATCGTGCCCGGCGCGGCGACTGCGGTCGTCTGCCCGCGCCGGTCGGTGGCGGTGACCGACAGGGTGTGCTCGCCGTCGGTCACCGGCGCCGCCAGCTCCAGGCGGGTGGACTTGGTCTGGCCGACCGGCTGGCCGTCGAGCGTGACCGCGTAGGTCAGTGGGCCCCAGAGGTTGAACGCCTCCGACCAGGCCAGGGTCGGCCGCGCGAGGTTGCGGTAGCGCGAGGTCGACGACAACGTGAAGCGGCCGGGGGTACGGTCGAAGCCCGCGGCGACGAGGCGGCGCCCACCTGGGGCGCCCTGGACGAACACCGCGGCGGCGTCACCGGCGCGGTCGCTGGCCAGTACGAGGCCGGCGCCCACGTCGACCGGGCCGAAGTCGGGGTTGGAGATCTCGGTGTCCTGCTGGGGTCCGGCCACGCTGCGCTTGGCGGGGTCGATGTCGTAGGCGGCCGCGTGCACGGTGGCCACCGAGGGGTCGTTGCCCTGGATCCAGGCGGCGAAGCCGTCGTTGTTGTTCGAGAAGGTCGCGACGGGCTGCGGGTTGACGTTGTTGGCCTGGTTGACGAGGACGGCCGGGAAGAAGTGGTCGTCGTGCAACTGGGCCACCGCAACGCGCTTGCCGGCGGTGCCGGTGACGGCCAGGCCCTCGCCGCGGTTGTTCAGCGCGACGCCGTTGGTCGCGGCCTGGTCGCCTCCGTAGCCGGAGCCGTCGACGTTGACGGGCGCCTCGAACTCCGAGCCCACCAGCCGCCGGGCGACGGTGTGCATGAGGTTGTCGTCGAAGCGCTGGCGGAAGGTCACCCAGGCGAAGCTCGAGTCGTCCTCGATGTTGATCCGCGGGTCCACGGCACTCGACGGGTCGGCGGCGTGTCCGTCCAGGGTGGAGATCGCGAGGTCCTGCGGGACCGTCGACAGGCGGTTGTCGAACACGCGCCGCGCGTACACGTGGCCGGCCTCGCCCCAGACCACGACCGCGGTGCCGTCGGCGGAGACGACCAGGCGCGAGGCGCCCGGGCCGACGCCCGCATCCCGGGCCGGGTCGATGTCGATGGGGTCCGGAAGGAGCGCGAACGTCGTGGTGTTCCGCGTCAGATGCGCGACCCGGACGTCCGCGGAGGCGCCGGAGGTCGTGAAGGACACGTACGCCCCGCCGTTGATGGACAGGTCGATCGACGGGGCGGCGCCGGGAGCGATCGCCTGCGGCGTGGTGAAGGCCGGCGCCGCGGGCAGGCGCACGGCGGTGTAGACCTGGCCCCCGTTGACGAAGGCGACCATCAGCCGGCCGCTGTCGGCCGCGGCGATGACCGGTGCCGAGCCGGGCCCGGCCAACCCGGTGTCGACGCGGACGGGCGCCTGGAAGGCGCCACCGACCAGCCGTGAGACGAAGACGTGGTCCACCCCGCCCTCGTTCTTGACGTAGGTCACCGCACCGTCGCCGTCCCGGGCGATGGCGGCGCCGCCGACCTGCTTGACGGCACCGGAGTCGATCTCCTCGCCCTTGAAGTACCCGGCCGCAGCGCCAGGCGCCGACGCCCCGAGCGTCGCCAGGGCGGCGGTGAGGGTGAGCGGGATGAGGCGGCGCAGGGGCATGTCGGGGCGGGGGCTCCTAGACGGGAGGGGCTGGTTTCAACGAAGGCAACCCGGAACCGTACGCAGCGTTGCGGCGGCCCGTCGCAGTCCGTGCGAAAGCCGCACGCGCAGGGCCATGGATCAGGGGACGATGCCCTCGCGGGCGGCCTCGTCCAGGAAGGCGTCCGCCTCACGGCTCACCCGGCCGGCCTCCCAGCCCAGCTCCGCGGACATGGCCTGGGCCACGCGCCGCGCCGTCGCGCCGTCGGGGTCGGCCACGGTCCGGGCGGCGGTCAGCCCCAGGCGGGTCCTCCGCAGGAGAGCGTCCCCCACGCTGCGGGCCTGCTCGTGGCGGGCGGCGTGCACGACTTCGGCGAGGATGTCGACGGGGGTGACCTGGCCGTCGACGGCGGCGACGACGGGCTGGGCGAGCTCCCCCCGCTCGGCGGCGATGGCCAGCACCTCGTGCGCGGCGTGCCCGTAGCGGCCCGCCAGCTGCTCGTAGGCGCCCTCCGGGACCCCTTCCACACGCGGCAGGTCCTCGACGGCGACCGCCTGGCCGAGCGGGATCTCGTGGGTGCGGCAGGGCGCGTCGCGGGCGTCACGCTCCACCAGGCGGTCAACGGCCATCTTCGCCATTCGCCGCCACGTGGTCAGCTTGCCGCCGGTGATGGTGATCATGCCGCTGGACGTCTCGTACAGCTCGGCCTTGCGCGAGATGTCGACGGACTTCTTCGGGTCGCCGGTGGAGATGAGCGGACGCACGCCGGCGTACGCGCCCGTGAGGTCTGAGGCCGTCAGGCTCGTCCCGAAGTACGTGTTCGTCGCGTCCAGCAGGTAGTCGATGTCGCTCGCGGCGGGGGCGATGTGGTCCAGACCGTCGGGGGCGGCCTGCTCGTCGTAGTCGTTGTCGGTGGTGCCGATGAGCGTGCCGCCCAGCCACGGCAGCGCGAAGATCGTCCGCCCGCCCCCGGCCGGGACGATCGCCCCGCTGACCAGCGGCACCTGGTCGTGGCGCAGCGTGATGTGGGTGCCGCGTGAGGGCGCGATCCGCGGCACCTCGGCCTCGTCGTGCAGCTCGTCGGGACGCAGGCGGTCCGCCCAGACGCCGGTGGCGTTGATGACGTTCGCCGCGCGGACGCTGAAGAGATCCCCCGTGGCGGTGTCCTGCACATGGACGCCGCGGGTGCGCCCGTCCTCCTGCAGCAGGTCGGTGACCAGGAGGCCGTTCGCGCACACCGCGCCGAAGCGCTCGGCCTCGCCCAGGACGGTGAGCACGAGGCGCGCGTCGTCGGTCTGGCAGTCGTAGAACAGGTAGCCGGAGGTCGGGTCGCGCTCGGCGAGGGCCGGGAGGCGCTCGGCGACCTCCTCCCCGCTGATGATGCGGTGGCGGTCCGGGGCCCAGTCCGCCAGCCCGTCCCCGTCGGCGTCGGAGGCCGTGTCCCCGTCCGCCATCTGGGCGGCGCCGCGGCGGCCGACGCGCGGGCGCGTGCGGATGCGGTCGACGCTCATCACGTCGTACAGGTTCAGGCCCATCCCGACCATGCGGTCGGGGCGGGCACCGTCGAAGGCGGCGACGACGAGCGGCAGCGGCTTGACCAGATGCGGGGCGAGCTTGACGTTGAGCTGGCGCTCCAGCAGGGCCTCGCGGACGAGGCCGAGGTCGAAGTTCTGCAGGTAGCGCAGGCCGCCGTGGACGAGCTTGGAGGAGCGGCTGGACGTCCCGCTGGCGAAGTCGGCCTTCTCGACGAGGGCGACCGAGTACCCCCGGGTGGCCGCGTCCAGGGCGACGCCGGCCCCGGTGATGCCGCCGCCGACCACGACGACGTCGAACTCCTCGGCCGCGAGGGCGGCGATGGCGGCGGGTCGGGCGATCACGGTTCGCAGTCTGCCACGTGGGGCCGGGACCTTCGCGCTGGGCATCATGCCGGGGATGGGTGAGCCCGCAGCGTCCCGGGTCATGGGACGGAGCGGCCACACCCACCCGGAATCCGAGCCCGGATCCCTCCGGCCCGGCCAGCCGCAGGCCCCGGATATGCTCGCGCATGTGCCCGCCGAGCCCGTCGCCTTCGTTCCGCTGTTCATGGAGCGCATCTGGGGCGGACGGGAGCTGGAGGCCCGGTACGGCAAGGCGCTGCCGCCGGGCGCGCCGATCGGGGAGTCCTGGGAGCTCGTCGACCGTCCCGAGGCCCAGAGCGTCGTTGACGGCGGCCCGCACGACGGGCGCACGCTGCACGACCTGTGGGCGCAGGAACGCGACGGCCTGTTCGGCCACCGCGCCGCAGCCCTGGACGACCGCTTTCCCATCCTCATCAAACTGCTGGACGCCCGCGACACCCTCTCGGTCCAGGTCCACCCCCCCACCCACCTGGCCGGCGAGCTCGGCGGCGAGCCCAAGAACGAGCTCTGGTTCCTCGCGCGCGCGGACCCCGGCGCCCACCTGTACGTCGGCCTGCGGTCGGGCGTGACCCGTGACGCCTTCACCGCCGCCCTGGAGGCCGGTGAGGACGTCTCGACCATGCTGCACCGCGTCGACGTGGAGACCGGCGACGCGATCTTCATCCCCTCCGGCCGTGTGCACGCCATCGGGGGCGGCTGCCTGATCATGGAGATCCAGCAGAGCTCCGACACGACCTACCGCGTCTTTGACTTCAACCGCCCCGGCCTGAACGGCAACATGCGCGAGCTGCACGTGCCGCAGTCATTGGCCTCGATCGACTGGGACGACGTCGAGCCCACGCTGCACGCAGGCGACGGACCGATCGTTGACAACGCGTTCTTCACCGTGACGCGGTACGCGCTGACCGGCCCGTCGGTGCTCACGGCGCCCGGCGAGTGCGCGGTCGTCGCCGTGGTCGAAGGGACCGTGACCTGCGGCAGCGCCGCGTTCGCGCCGGGCCAGTTCTTCCTGATCGGCGCCGACGCCGGCTCGAGCCTGCCGGTCGCGCCCACCGCGGACGTCGCGGCGAGCGTCCTGGTCACCGAGCTGCCGGCGCGCTGAGCGCTACAGCGCCTTGAGCTCCTCGGTGATGTCGGCGACCGAGCCCTTGGCGTCGCCGAACAGCATCGACGTCTTGGGGTTGACGAACAGCGGGTTGTCGATGCCCGCGTAGCCGGAGGACATCGAGCGCTTGAGCACGATGACCGACTGGGACTCGTCGACGTTGAGGATCGGCATGCCGTAGATCGGCGAGTCGGCCTTGTTGCGCGCGTCCGGGTTGGTGACGTCGTTGGCCCCGATGACCAGGGAGACGTCGACGCGCGGGAACTCGCCGTTGATGTCGTCCATCTCCTTGAGCTGCTCGTAGGGCACGTCGGCCTCGGCCAGCAGGACGTTCATGTGCCCGGGCATGCGCCCGGCGACCGGGTGGATGGCGTACTTGACCTCAACCCCCTTGGCCTCGAGCATCTTGGCCATCTCGCGGACGGTGTGCTGGGCCTGGGAGACCGCCATGCCGTAGCCGGGGACGACGACGACCAGGCGCGCGTAGGCCATCTGGATCGCCACGTCCGCCGCGCTGGTGGAGCGCACGGTGCCGCCGCCCGCGCCCGCCGCGCCGGCGGCCGCCTCGACGGTGCCGCCGAAGCCCCCGACGATCACGCTGGTGATCGTCCGGTTCATCGCCACGGCCATCTGCTGGGTCAGTAGGGTGCCCGAGGCGCCGACGATCATGCCCGCGACGATGAGCGACGTGTTGTTCAGGGCCACGCCGGTGGCCGCGGCGCTCAGGCCGGTGAACGCGTTGAGCAGCGAGATGACGACGGGCATGTCCGCGCCGCCGATCGGCAGCACGAGGAACGTCCCCAGCAGCGCCGAGGAGATCAGCAGCACGAGGATGAAGATCTCGCTGTTGGCGCCGGCGACGATGGCCACGCCGCAGCCGACCGCGACGGCGGCGAGGATGACGTTGATGACCGTCTGTATCTGGGCGGACCCGATGACCTTGGAGCCGCCGTCGATGAGCTCCTGCAGCTTGCCGAAGGCGATGTTCGAGCCCCAGAAGGAGACCGAGCCGATGATGGCTGCGCCGACGCTGAAGATCGCCACGTAGGTCGGGGTGGCGATCGAGAAGCCGTCGGAGTCGCGGAACTCGACCCAGGCGATGAGCGCGACCGCGCCGCCGCCGACGCCGTTGAACAGCGCCACCATCTGCGGCATCTGGGTCATCTTCACCCGCTGGGCGGCAGGGACGCCGACCGCGGTGCCGATCGCCACGCCGAGCAGGATCAGGCCGATGTTCTGCACGTCGTCGACGAGCAGGGTGGCGATGACGGCGATCGCCATGCCGACCGCGGCGATGCGGTTGCCGCGCACCGCGGTCTTCGGGCCGGTGAGGCCCGACAGCCCGTAGATGAACAGGCCGAAGGAGATGATGTACAGGACCGACCGGGTGTCCGTGTCGGTCAGCGCGCTGGCCAGGGGGATCACTTGGCCTCCTCCGGCTCGGCTTCGACCATGTCCTTGGGCTTCTCCTTGAACATGAACAGCATGCGGTCGGTGACCAGGAAGCCGCCGACGACGTTGATCGTCCCGAAGGCCACGGCGATGACGAGCAGCACCTTGTTCAGGGCGCCGTCGGACAGGCCCTCGACGAGCAGCAACAGACCGCCGAGCACGACGATGCCGTGGATGGCGTTCGTCCCGGACATCAGCGGGGTGTGCAGCGTGTTGGGGACCTTGGAGATCACCGCGTAGCCGACAAAGCCCGACAGCACGAGGATCGACAGGTTGGTGACGAGCATCAGGCCTGGGCCTCCACAGTCTTCTTGGCGCCCTCGTGGACGATCTGGCCGTCGCGCGTGATGCACGCGCCGGCGATGATCTCGTCCTCGAAGTCGAGCTTGAGGGACGGCTTCTGCTCGCCCTCCCCCTCCGGCTCCTCGAGCATGAGCTCGACGAGCGCCTGCACGTTGCGCGCGTACAGCGCCGAGGCGTGCTCGGGCATCGCGGCGACGATGTTCAGCGGCGAGGCGATGGTGACGTCATGGGCGACGACGATCTGCCCGGGCTCGGTCAGCTCGCAGTTGCCGCCGGTCTCCCCCGCCAGGTCGACGATGACGCTGCCGGGCTTCATGCCCTCCACCGCCTCGGCGGTGACCAGGCGCGGCGCGGGCCGGCCGGGCACCAGGGCCGTGGTGATGACCACGTCAAAGCCCTTGGTGGCGTCGGTGAGCGCCTGCTGCTGCTTGGCGCGCTCGTCCTCGGTCAGCTCGCGGGCGTAGCCGCCCTCGCCGGCGGCGTCGATCCCCAGGTCCAGCCACTTGGCCCCCAGCGACTGCACCTGCTCGGCCGTCTCCGGGCGCACGTCGTAGCCGGTGGTCTGGGCGCCCAGACGCCGGGCGGTGGCCAGGGCCTGCAGCCCGGCGACGCCGATCCCGAGCACGAGGACCTTGGCCGGCGGGATCGTCCCCGCCGCGGTCATCAGCATCGGGAAGAAGCGCGTGGACTCGTCGGCGGCCATGAGCACGGCCTTGTAGCCGGCGACGTTGGACTGCGAGGACAGGGCGTCCATGGCCTGCGCCCGGGAGATCCGGGGGATCGCCTCCATCGCGAACGCCGTCGTCCCCTTGGACGCCAGCGCGCTGGCCGTGTCCGGGCTCGACAGCGGGGCCAGGAAGCCGATCAGCACGCTGGACTCCCCCAGCCGGCCGATCTCGTCCGGCGTGGGCGGCGCGACCTTGACGACCAGATCCGCGGTCCACACGTCGTCGGCGAGCGTGGCGCCCGCCGCTTCGTACAGCGCGTCGGGGATCAGGGCGTGCTCGCCGGCCCCGGGCTGGACGACGACGTCCACCCCCGTGGCTACAAGCTTCTTGACGACCTCGGGGACGAGCGCGACTCGGCGCTCACCCTCGGCGGTCTCCTTCGGGACTCCGAGTCTCATGGGCAGGCGGGCACCTTAGCCGTTGTTTAGGACGGACAGCCTGTCGGCTCCCGGCCGACGGTCAGCGTCCCCGCGCCACCTCGGGCACGGCCAGCGCCCGTCCATCGACGACGGCCAGGGCGAAGTGGTCCTTCAGGTTGCCGGCGTCCAACGCCTGCGTCGCGGCCTTGACCCCCGCGGCGTCCACCCCGGTGACGATCCACACCGGCTGGCCGTCCTGCAGGCGCGTGGCCGCGACGAGTCCGTCGCCGGGCCCGAGGCTCCGTGTCACATGGCCCCTTGGGTTCAGCACGGCGATCGACCGCGCGTCGGCGGCCGGTCGCACGTACACGCCGCTGGCGCGCGGGCCGCCGGCCAGCAGCTTGACCGTGTCGTCGGCGCGGATGCGCCGCCACGGGCCGACGACGATCCTCAGGGTCTCCTTGGAGATCGACTGCTGCAGCCCACCCTGGGCGGCGAAGACACCGGCGGCGGTCATCGCGTCCTGCACGGTCTGGCAGCCGGGGATGTCGGCGGGCGAGCACTCGATCCGGACCGGCAGGCGCTTGCCGTCGACCCCGTCGGCGAACGGCGCGGGGAACGAGCCCACCACCGCCGGCACGCGGGCGGTGGCCCCCTGATCGTGCAGGTCCCACCACACCGCGTCGCCGGCGTGCAGGTCCTCGATGGTCCCCGCCCGGTCGACCCGCACGCCGTTGACGTACGCCGACCACGCACGCGTGCGGACGCCCCGGGTGCCCGCACGGGCGCCCTCGACCGACTGCACGGTTCTCGCGCGGGTGCGGACACGCACGTTGGCCTCCAGCAGCCCCAGCGGGGTCGCGGCGCCTGTGGTCTTCGGTTGGGGCAGGTCGGCGAGGGGACGGCTGCCGAAGTCCTCGGTGGCGAGCAGGGTCACGCCGGCCTCCGAGCCCGAGCCGCACCCGCCGAGCGTCCCCACGACCGCCGCGAGCGCCGCCAGGGCCCGGACCGGGCGACGGGCGCGTGCACGGGACCAGGGACGCAGGACGGTCATCGGCCGCGCACGATGGCAGGACACCGGGGCCGGTGCCCCGCCGAGCCTGCGCCGTCGGCGGGCGGTGGTCGGCGTCTGCGAGACTCGCCCGACCATGACGGTGAACCTGACGAGGATCTACACCAAGCTCGGAGACGCGGGCGAGACGCACCTGGGCGACATGTCACGGGTGCCCAAGACGCACCCCCGGATCGAGTCCTACGGGGAGATCGACGAACTCAACAGCCACCTCGGCGTGCTGCTCAGCGACCCCGGGCTGCCCGACGCGTACCGCACGTGGCTGACGCGGGTTCAGAACGACCTCTTCGACCTCGGGGCCGACCTCTCGGTACCCGAGTCGGCCGACGCCGGTGGCCGCGAGCGCCTGCGGGTGGACCCGGCGCAGACGACGTGGCTGGAGGAGCGCTGTGACGAGGTCAACGCCACGCTGGAACCGCTGAAGTCGTTCGTGCTGCCCGGCGGCTGCGCGGCCGCGGCGCAACTCCACGTGTGCCGGACCGTGTGCCGCCGGGCCGAGCGCCGGGCGCTGCTCGTCGACGACGCGGGCCCTGAGGTCGTCCGTTACCTCAATCGCCTCTCGGACCTGCTGTTCATCCTCGCGCGCGGCGCGAACCTCCAGGCGGGGACCGACGAGCCGCTGTGGAAGCCGGGCGCCTCCCGCTGAGCGGACGGCCGACCGCGTCGCGGCCCCGTCAGGTGCGCGCGGCCCGCGCCAGGGCGGCGGACAGGACCGCAGCAAGCGCGGCGATGCCGACGGCGCCGAGCGCAAACCACGGCCGGTCCCGGACGAACGTCGACGTCGCCTCTGGCCGGGCCATCCACGCGGCCACCACGGTGCCGATCGCGGCGCCGGCGACCAGGACGGGGCCGAACGCGGCGTGCGCGACGTCGACGCGCAGCCGGGGTCGCCGGCGCCCGGCGGTCCGCGCGCGCGGTTCGGGCAGCCGGGCCAGGACCGCCACCGCGACCAGCGTCCACATCGAGGCGACGAAGAAGCCGCCGATGACGTCGCTGGGGAAGTGCCAGCCGAGCGCGAGGATCGCGTATGAGACGCTGATCGCGAACAGCGCGCCGATCGCGGCGACGGTCGGCCGGGCGAACGGCGGGGCGGCCAGCACCGCGCACAGGGCGAGGGTCATGGACGCGGTCGCGTGGCCGCTGGGCCAGGAGGCGGCGGCGATCTGGCCGTCCCCGAGCCAGTCGGAGAAGCGCGGCTGGGCCAGACCCTGCTTGAGCGACTGGGTCGTGAATCCGGTCAGGAAGAGCAGGGCGACGACGGCGAACGCCACGCGCGGTCGGCGGCGCACCGCGGCCATCACGGCGATCATCAGTCCGATGACGGCGTAGGGCTGCGGATCGGCGAGATGGGCGATCCGGGTGATCTGCTCGGTGAGCACCGGGCGGTTGAGCGCGACGAAGCCCTGCAGCGTGGCGCTGTCGCGCGCCTGGGCGATCGGCACCAAGTAGGCGAAGATCCCGGTGACCGTCAGCCCGAGCAGGCAGACGAAGGCCAACTGCAGCGCGGTGCGGGGATTGCGCAGGCCGGACACGGTCCCAGGGTAACGGCGCGGCCCTCCGGTCTCGCGCCGCGCGGTGCGCCAGGAAGCTGGGGTGCGCGGCCGCGAGGCAGGACTTCGAGGTGCGAGCACGAACGTGCAGGCATGGAGCCCCTCGGTCTGATGCCGTCCCTGCTCGGCGCCCGGGCCTACGACGCGCAGGGCGCGCGCCTCGGGCACGTGGCCGACGTGCTGTTCGAGGTGCACACCCGGCGCCCGGCGTGGCTGCTGCTCGTGCTGCTGCGCGCGCAGGACCGCTTCGTCCTCGTGCCCGCCCGTGGCGTCCGCCACCGGCCCGGCGGGGTCCATCTGCCCTTGAACCGCGGGCTGGTGCGGACCGCGCCCACCGCGTCCGGACCGCCGAACGAGCTGGGCCCGGCCCACGCGCACGCGCTCGCACGGCACTTCGGCGTGACCGGGGCGCACGGCCCGTGGGCGGGCATCGTCGAGCCGTCGCTCGGTTTCGTCGAGGACCGCGTCCGCATGGCCGGCTGACCGGCGACGCCGCGGGGTCAGCTCAGCTGCCGGCCGCGGGCGCACGCGGTGGCGACCGCGCCCGAGGTGACCATCGCCAGCACCGCCGTCGGGCGGGGGATCGAGCGTGTCTGGAAGGCGTGCCAGAACACGAGCTGGTCCGGGGCCTGGATGGCCAGCGTGACGTCACGGGCGGGCTGGGAGCCCGCCAGCGCCGCCCCGCCGATGACGATGTTGCGCACGCCGAACAGGCGCCAGCCGAACGCGCTGACGCCCGTCATCTGCGCTGCGTCCATCCCGTACAGGCGGACGAGCATCTTGGGCGCGAGCAGGGCGCCGATGCCGATGAGCATCGCCGTCCCGCCCGCGGCACGGTAGAAGGTCTCGGGGTCCCTGGACGTCGCTGAGGTGGCCATGGCGCCACGCTATCGCGGGTCGGCACGGCCGTGGGGGCGGGGCGGTCCGGACCCGCACGCGCCGCCTCGCTCCTCTGCGTGCCTTGCGCACGACGGTGGCCCGCCGGACCGACAGCAGTAGTAGTACCGCTACCGGGATTCGAACCCGGGTTTCCGCCGTGAGAGGGCGGCGTCCTAGTCCCCTGGACGATAGCGGCGAGGGCAGGCAGCCTAGCAAGGCGACCACCGACCCGTCCGGGGCGCTCATGACCCTGCACGCGCGGGTGGTCGACGCCATGGGCACCCGGGCGGTGACCGTGCCCGCCTGGCCTGCGGCCCGCGGCGCGACCCGCCACAGCGCGTGAAGCGGTACATTTCCGGCCCCCGCGGATGTGGTGGAATTGGTAGACACGCAGCGTTCAGGTCGCTGTGGGGGCAACCCCGTGGAGGTTCGAGTCCTCTCATCCGCATGGTGTGCGACTGCCCCCGCGAGCCGCCGCTCGCGGCAGGGCTCAGTGCTCAGCGCAGCGAGCGCGTGACCTTCTCGCAGTCCTTGGCGACCTTGGCGCGGCTGTTGGCCTGGACGGTGTCGTACCCGAGCCCGCACCTGATCGTCGTCGTCTTCTTGGTGTACGAGAGGATCGTGTCGTTGCCCGCCCCGGCGTCGACCTTGTTCGGCCCGGTGCCGCGCATGCGGATCATGTCGTTGCCCGAGCCGCCCTTGACCGTGTTGCGCCCGGTTCCGCCCTGCAGGTAGTCGTCGCCCGACCCCCCGGAGATGATGTTGCGTCCCGGCGAGCCGTAGATCGTGTCCGCGCCGCTCCCGCCCGACAGGCGGTCAAGTGCGGTGCTCTTGTCGTTGTTGAGCATGTTGCCCCACAGGACGTCGTCGCCGCCCATGCCGGAGATGCGATCGGCGCCGTGGTTGCCGAGCAGGTTGTCGTTGCGGCTCGTCCCCGTCTTAGAGCCGCCGCCCCGCTGGGCCAGCCAGGTGACGCCGAACGCCGGGTCCTCTGGGGGCGCGGGTGCGGTGAGGATGTGCTCGCAGTTGACGATCCCGCCGCGGCGCAGCAGCTGGGAGTCCGAGACGCCGCCGGGCTGCGAGCGCGGGTCCAGGACCACGGTGTCGTCGCCCGGGCCGCAGTCCACGGACTCGACGCTGTGACGGTCGTTGATGCGGACGATGTCGTCGCCGGTGCCGCCGCGCAGGATGTCGCCGCCGGAGTCGCTGGAGAGGATGTCGTTGCCCGAGCCGCCGTCGACGAGGTCCGGGGCGCTGCCGCCGTGCAGGATGTCGTTGCCGGCGTTGCCGTAGAGCTTGTCGTCGGCGGGGCCGCCGTAGATGAGGTCGTTGCCGTTGCCGCCCTTGAGCACGTCCACCCCGAAGCCGCCGGAGAGCACGTCGCGGCCGTTGCCGCCGCTGAGGTGGTCGCCGCCGGCGCCACCGTCGAGCCAGTCGTCGCCGTTGTTGCCGAAGAGCCAGTCGGGGCCGACGTCACCGTACAGCTCATCGTCACCGCTGAGCCCGGTCAGGCGGTCGGCGCCGCCGAGGCCGTGCATGAGGTCGCCGAAGGCCCGGCCGCGGAGCGTGTCGTGCCGCTGGCCGCCGTTGCGGACCCGGGGTGGCTTGGCCTTGGACAGCGGCGCGGCCGGCGGGTTGCCGTGGTCGGAGTTGAGGTCGGCGGCAACGGTCGACGGCAGGCCGTTGTCGGTCGGTTCCGGAGCCGGCACCGGGGTGGGGGCCGGTGCCGGGGTCGGGGTCGGGGTCGGGGTCGGAGCCGGGCACAGGATCGGGATGAGGCACGCCCGGCTGTCCGCCCCCGCCGCGGCGGGAACGGCCGCTGACACCGCCATCCCCAGAACGATGAGCGACTGCACGACGACGACGCGATTCAGCTGCCTCATGCTCGTGCATCGACCCGCCGAGCGGCGATCTTGAGGCCGGTGGACACCTACTCACGATCACCTGGGGCCCGGGCGGCGGGCCGTCGCCTACACCGCGGCAGGACCGTCCTCCACGGCTCGGGCCAGCAGATACGCGAGCGCGGCCAGCAGCGCCGGCGCCACGGTGAGGCTGGGGATGACGTCCCCCTCCTTGACGCCGGACACCGTGATCGCCACGACCATGACCGCCGCGAGGATGAGCGCGGCGGGCACGACGAGGCGCTGGCGGACGAGCAGCACGCCCCCGCCGAGCTCCAGGACGCCGGCGGCGATGACCCACACCCCCGGCGCCGGCAGGCCGAAGCGGCGGAAGTTGTCCAGCTCCCAGCCGTAGGCCACGAACTTGGGCAGGCTGGCGGCGACGAAGGTCCACCCGACGACCAGGCGTACCCGCCGGGCGGTCGCACCGGAGGCGGTCACTCGTGCTCGGCGAGCTCGCGCTTGAGGATCTTGCCGGTCGGGTTGCGCGGCAGGTCGTCCATGAACACGACCTCGCGCGGGGCCTTGTAGCGGGCGAGGTTGTCCTTGACGAAGCCCTGCAGCTCCTCCTCGGTGACGTCCTTACCCTCGCGCTTGACCACGAAGGCACGGAGGCGCTGGCCGAAGTCGGGGTCGTCCACGCCGAGTGCGGCAGCGTCGGCGACCGCGGGATGGGTGACGAGCAGCTCCTCGACCTCGCGCGGGAAGACGTTCTCGCCGCCGGACACGATCATCTCGTCGTCGCGGCCGTCGATGAACAGGCGGCCGTGCTCGTCGAAGTGGCCGACGTCCCCCGTGGACAGCAGGCCGTCGATCATGTCCTTGGTCCCGCCGCCGGTGTACCCCTCGAAGGGGGAGGTCGTGCCGACGAAGATGCGTCCGGTCCGGCCCTGGGGCAGCTCCTTGCCGGCGTCGTCGACGATCCGCACCCGGGCGCCGAGCGCGGGCTTGCCGACCGAAGTCGGGGCGATGCGGATGTCCTCCGGGGTGGCGAGCGTGGCGACGGAGACCTCGGTGGAGCCGTAGAGGTTGTAGATGACCTCGCCGAGCAGGTCCGAAGCCTTGGTGGCGACCTCGGCGGGCAGCTGGGAGCCGGCGCAGAAGACGACGCGCAGGGCGCTCAGGTCGCGGTCGGTGACCTGCTTCGGGTCCAGGGCCAGGATGCGCTGGAGCATGATCGGCACCACGCACGCGCCCGTGGCCCTGTGGGTGGCCAGGTCATCCACGAACTCGGCGGCGTCAAAGCGGCGGCGCAGCACGAGCTTGGAGCCCATGCTGACGGTGAGCAGGGCGATGATGAGCCCGGTGCCGTGGTACAGCGGTGGCCCGATGACCGTGGCCTCGCGGGCGCGCATGGGCATCCGCTCCAGGAGCGCGCCAGGAAGGGTCAGGGACTTCGGCTCGGGCCGCGGCGCGCCCTTCGGGGTGCCCGTCGTCCCGCTGGTCAACAGGACGATGCGGCCGGGCTTGGCCGGCGGCTTGGACGGCGTGAGATCGGCGCCCGCCAGGAAGGCGAGGAAAGCGTCGGCCGACGGGTCCTCGACCGCGCACGGGAGCTTGCCGTGGGTTGGGGCGATCTCACCGGCCACGTCGGCGAAGGCCTCGTCGTGCAGGAGCAGGTCCACCCCCTCGCGCTGGGCGACCTCCGTGACCTGACGTGCCGAGAACGCGGTGTTCAGCCACACGCCGCTGGCCCCCAGGCGCGAGGCGGCGAACGACGCGATCAGCGGCGCGCGGTGGTTGCGGCACAGGATGCCGATCGTCGACCCCACCCCCAGGCCCTGGGCTCGCCAGGCGTTGGCCAGGCGGTTGACCTGGTCTTCGAGCTCGGCGAAGGTGATCTCGCCCCACTCGTCGGCGATCGCGGGGTGCTCCCCGTGGCGGATCGCGGCGATCTTCGGCGCGGCGCCGAACGGCCCGAACTGGCGCATGGCGTTGACGATCGCCAGCATCTTGTCGGGCGATTCCACGCCGACCACGCCGGCGCGGGAGAGGGCCAGGAGGGAGCGGGCCTCCAGGCCGGCCAGCCGCGCGGGCTCGGCCAGGCGCTCGGTGAGACGGTCGACGATGCTGGGCACGGCGCCAGCCTAATCCGCGGACGCCTCGCCCGTGGTCCTCCACCATCGCCCGGCGCGGCCGACGACCGCATCGTCCGTTCGCGCACAGACTGTGAGATGCCTATGAGAAACCGGGCGCATGACGTGCGTTCGCCGCCCGTGAGCCTCATGATGCAGCCTGTCCCAATCGACAAGGAGTCGTCCATCGTGCGCAAGATCCTCATCGCCCTCGTGGCCACCACGGCCACCGTCGGCATCGCCATCCCGGCCACCGCCGCCCAAGACACGACCAAGCCGACCGGCGCGAAGTGCGTCGAGCGGGCCCAGAAGTCCGACAAGCTCTCCGAGGCCGGCAAGGCGCAGGCCGTCACCGCGTGCAACGAGCGCGCCACCGCGATCCGCGAGGCCCGCGCCGACCTGCACGCCGCCCGCACCAAGTACCGCGCCGCCGCCAAGGCCGCGAAGACCTCCTTCCGTGAGGCCGCCAAGGCGCAGCAGGGCAAGTCCAAGGATGAGCGCAAGGCCGCCCTCACCCCCGCCCGCGCTGACCGCAAGGCCGCGCTGAAGGCGGCCCGGTCCGAGTACCGCACCGCCAAGAAGGCCTACCGCACCGCCGTGAAGGCCGCCAAGAAGAAGTTCCGCGCCGCGATCAAGACCGCGCGCGCCGCGTAGCGCGGTCGGGCCGGTCCGTCGGGGTCCGGCCCGCACCGCAGCACTTCAGAAGCGCCCGCACCCGCGGGCGTTTCTGTAAGCGTTCAGTGCCCTGCGGCCGGTGTTAGGCCAGCAGTGGCACTGGTTCGCTGCGGCCGTGAGCGTTCCAGGACGCTGATGAGCCGGAGTTCCGCAGTTGGTAGACACGCGAACATGCTCAAATCGCCCGTGGACACTGGGTCTTCGGGCCTCTCGAGCGTGCGCAGGCGTGTGCCTACATGCCGCTGAGGGCGGAAAGTCGCGGTGAAGGCGCCCGATCTGCCGCTGCAGAGCGCCGGAGGGGTTCGAAATCGGCAAGAACCCGCTTGCCTACTGAACTTCTGCAGGATCCCAGCCGCATCGGACGGATCCGCGAAAAGCGTGTGCCTACAGCTTTTCAAGATCCGCGAACCCGAAACCCAGTGTTCATCGGCACTCTTGAGCCGAAAACGCCGGAATGTGCCTACGAACTGCGGAACGCCGGATGAGGTACTCGTGGAGGCTGCGGCCCTGCATGCGGCAGGTGGTGTGCACCGACAGCAACCGAGCGATCCGCGCCTCACCGGTTTCGGATTGGCTGCCGAAGCTGAGCTTGCGGTAGATGACTGCGGAGCGCAGGCCGCGTTCGGCGCGATTGTTGGTCGGGGTCACCCCGGGCTTGCTGGCGAAGGCCCAGAGGGCGGGCCAGAGTTTCAGCAGGGCGCGGGCGAACCGGCGGCTCTGGCGGTAGCGGGCGTGCTTGGCGGCGTGCTCGTGCAAGACGGCTTTGAGCTGTCGTTGCAACCGCCGGACGTGGCGTTTGAGCTCGGACCGGTCACCGGTCTGCTGAAACTGAGTCCACGCCGCGAACAGCTCGTCGCAGACCTTCAGGCCGGCCTCGCCGATGTCCTTGTCGCTGCCGCGGCCCTCGGCGTGGAAGGCGAAGTCACGCTGCAGATGACTCCAACAGACTTGTCGTCGTCGGACCGGGAGATGGTTGTAGGCCCACCAGCGATCGGACGTCACGATCGCCTGACTGTTGCCAAGGAGTGTTTTGGCGTGGTCATCGTGGCGGCTTGCGGTGATCTGCAAGATCGCCAGGCGGTCGGTGAACATCCCCCACATCGCGCGCTGCCCGCCGCGTAGGCGCCAGCCGGTCTCGTCCATGTTCACCGCGCCGGCGCAGCGGACGCGGTCAAAGAGATCCTCGCACGGCTCGATCAGCGCGTCGGCCACACGGGCGAGAATCCGATCCACCGTCCCGACGCTGACCCTGGCCTGGAACAGCTGCTGGCACAGCTCGACCACGTCGCGACGGCTGACACGGTTGCGCACCGACAACGTCACGATCGCCGCCTGCAGCCGCGACCCCACCGAGCTTGCGGCGACCGCGGCGGGCAGCTCGCCGCGCGACCGCTCGCCGCAGCCGGGGCAGACCACGCGCTGGCAGCGATGCTCGGTCACGGTGACGGCCATCACCGGAAGCTCCTCCACCTGATGCCGGACGGGGTCGCCGGCCGCGACCAAATCCGCCGGCGCGAACACCCGGCCACAGCCACAACCCGCCGGCCAAATACTCAACGACCTCGGCGACCTGCGCGGCCTCAAGCAAGCGGCGGCCCCTGCCCTCATGCCCGGGCTGGCCACCGGGCTTCTTCCCCGACGGACCCTTCACCCGCGCCGGCGCGCTCGGCGAATCTTGGCTTGGCGGCAGCGAAGAGTTCCGCGAAGAACGACCCAGCTGCCGCTCCAAAATCGCGATCCGCTCATCCTGGCGAACGACGCGCTTCTCCAGCCGCTGGACCTGCTCATCCAGCCGCATCAACACCGCGACAACGACCTCACGGCCCCGATCGTAGATCGCCTCCGCGTCCTTCCGTTCCACACCACCAAGGTTCGACAACCCTCGGTTATGTCCCCCTGACCAACTGAACGCTTACGAAACCCCCGCCAGGAGCAGGGCTTTCGTGCATCGGGGAGACAGGATTTGAACCTGCGACCGCCCGGCCCCCAGCCGGGTGCGCTACCAGACTGCGCCACTCCCCGTGGTGCGTCGAGGACGGCATGTTACTCGTGCCCTGCGGTGGGCGGCGCGCGCCCGTCAGGCGGCCAGATGCTCGCTGAGGAAGGCGACCTGCTCGGCGACGAGGCGCTCGAAGGGCTCGCCGGTGTAGACGGCAAAGTGTGCCTCCTGGTGGCGGCTGACCGTCAGGCGCGGGGCGCCGGCGGCCCGCTCACGGGCAGCGTCGGGCGGGGTGATCGTGTCCGGGTCGCAGACCACGAGCAGCCACGGGCACGCGACCTGGGCGGCCCGCGCGAACGGCCGATAGCGGGCCATCTGCAGGATGACGCGCGGCGTGAAGCGATTCTCCCACGTCGTGCTCTCCCCCACGAGCTCATCAAGCTCCCGGGTGGCGCCCGGCAGGTCGAACCATGCCGGCGGCGGCGAAGCGCTCGGCGTAGCGGGCCAGGCCGGCGTCGCGCACCATCGTGAAGCCATGGGCGAGGACGACGCAGCCGCGCGGTCCGTCGCCCGCAGCGCGGTAGTGCCAGGCCGCGCACGCTGCCCCGTCGACGCGAGCGTAACCTTCGATGCCTACCCTCGAACGGTGACCGCCCGCGGCACCGACTGGACCCTCGGGGTGCTGACCGCGCTGCTGGTGCTCACCGGCGTGGGCAGCTGGTTGTGGGCGGGGCCGTGGATCGTCGTCGTCCACGACGCCGGCGGCCTGGCCATGACCGTCGTCGTCGTGGTGAAGCTCCGGCGGGTTGCCGGCCGCATCGCGCGCGGAGCGTGGGACCGCCGCACCATGATCGGCGTCTACGCGCTCGGTCTGGTCTGGCTGACGCTGGGGACGGGCATCGTGTGGAGCTCGGAGCGCGTGGCGATGGCGGGCTTCACGCTGCTGGCCTGGCACACCGCCGCGGGAGCCATGCTCGCCATCGCGGTCCTCGTGCACCTGGTCCTCCGCGCCAAGCGCCCGCGCCGGCGGGACGTCACCGACCGCCGCCAGGTGCTCGTCCTCGGCGCCACCGCGGCCGCCGGCGTGACCGCATGGTGGCTGCAGGACCCGGTGACGCGCGCCCTGGGTCTCAACGGGTCGCGCCGCCGCTTCACCGGCTCCTACGAGCGCGGATCACTGACCGGGCGCTTCCCGGTCACCTCCTGGGTGGCCGACGACCCCGACCCGCTGGACTCGTCGCACTGGCGACTGCGGATCGGCGGCGAGGTGCAGCGTCGCCGGACGCTTACCCTCCCCCAGCTGGCCGCCGCCGGCGACGAGCTGACGGCGCTGCTGGACTGCACCGGCGGCTTCCACACCACCCAGCGGTGGGGCGGCGCCCGCCTGGACCGCGTCCTTGCGGCCGCGCGCCCGACCGCCGCTGCGTCCCACGTGCGCGTGGTGAGCGTCACCGGCTACCGCTGGTGGTTCGCGCTGGAGGACGCATCTGGACTGCTTCTGGCTACCCACGTCGCCGGCCAGCCGCTGACCCACGGGCACGGCGCCCCTCTGCGCCTCGTCGCCCCCGGCCGCCGCGGCTACCAGTGGGTCAAGTGGGTGGTACGGATCGACCTGCTCGACGGCCCGGACCTCGGCGCCCCGGCGTCGACGCTGCTGTCAAGCGTCTGAGCCACGCTGCGGGGCCGGGTCAGGCGATCGAACATCGTGCGGCTGCCGCTCGGCGTTCGCACGCAGCTCGGACACTGTCCGGCTCAGCGTCGCCGTCTCCTCCAGGAGCTCCGTCATCGAGCGGTGCTCGTCAGCCGCACGATCGAGCTTTCGAGCAGCCTCGTTACGGCGAATCTAACGGTCCTTCTCCGCCTGGGTCGGCATGCCGTAGATGGTACGCCGTACCGGGGCGGCCAAGACGGGCGTGCCGGCCGCGGCACGCCGGGGTCAGTCACCCGATGGTTCGTATCCGGGCTTGGGCGGCAGCGAGCGCGCGTAGCCGACGCCGCGCATCACCCATCGCTCGAGCTGCCGCCGGGTCCCCACGCCCTCGGCGTCCACGCGCAGCCAGCCCTGGATCGGCCGCCCGCGCATGTGGAACGGCCCCGCGTGCGGCTTGGACAGCAGCGTGTCGCTGTCGGCCGGGTCCACGCGGAGCATCAGCCCGCCTTCCCGGCTGGCCGCGACCGCCATGTGCCCGTCGATCAGGAAGGCCAGGCCACCGAACATCCTGCGCTCGGCCACGCCGTCCTCTGCGGCGATCAGCTCGCGGACGCGGTTGGCCAGGTCCTCGTCGTAGCCCACCACCCCATGATCGCTCACCCTCGCGCTGTACGCCAGCCGACCAGGCCATGACCGAACCGGCGTGTCGCAGTCCGCGGTCGGAGCGTTCAGTGGGTCAGCGCCACGACGATCAGGCGCGCCGCCTCCTCGGCGATCTGGTCCACGCGGGTGTCCCACTCGGCGTCGGCGGTCCACGTGTTGACCAGGCCGTTGAGCGCGCCGGCCAGCGCGACGGCGGTGAGGTGGTGGTCGCGGTCGGGGATCAGGCCGGCGGCCGCCAGGCGCGAGGCCTCGGTCTGCAGCAGGACGACGAAGCGGTCGATCGCCGCGCGCCGGTGCGCTTCGGCCTCGGCGCTGACCCCCACGGACTCCACGAGCGTGATCCGCGCCCAGCGGCGGTCGGAGGTCATGACCTGCAGGTAGGCGTCCGTGGCGGCGCGCGCGCGGGTGGCAAGGTCGTCCGGGTCGGTGCCGTCCAAGGCGGCGACCACGGCCTCCGCGGCGCGCGCGTTGACCGCGTCGTGCAGCGCGATGACCAGGGCCTCGCGCGAGCCGAACTCCTCGTAGAAGTTGCGGGTGGAGACGTTGGCCGCGGCGCACAGCGCGTCGATGGTGGTGCCGCGGTAGCCGTGGTCCCCGAAGGCGATCAGACCGGCGGCGAGCATCCGCTCGCGACGCTCGCGGCGGCGCTCGTTGACCGACCGGCCCGCGTAGCGGCGGTCACCGGCTCCGGCGGGCGAGGGAGTTGGGTTGCGCGCGGCGGGCGTCACGATCTGGTCAGGTAGCTTGTCAAACCGCGCCGCGCCGTGTACGGTCGCGTCACATCTGGTTGGACGACCGACCAGATCATGCCACGGTCACTCGCCCCCAGGAGGTCACCGATGTCCGCACCCCGCCCCCACACCCGGCTGCTCCGAACGCTGCGCTTGGCCGCGGCGACGCTCGCGCTCGCCGCCATGATCGCCCCCGCCGCCCAAGCGGCGACCGGCGGCGAGAACGACGCGTCCTGCGCGCCGCCGGCGGCGCACCCCAACCCCGTCGTGTTCCTGCACGGACTCGGCGCCACCAAGGACGAGGACATCAACTTCCTGCAGTCCGACGTGGCCCGCCGCGGGTACTGCACCTACAGCTTGACCTACGGCAACCCGGCCGGGTTGACCTTCGTCGGCGGCCTGGGGCCCGTTGCCAAGTCCGCCGCGCAGATCAAGACGTTCATCACCGGCGTCCTGGACCAGACCGGCGCCGCGAAGGTCGACCTCGTCGGCCACTCCGAGGGCGCCTTCCAGTCGCTGTACGTCACCAAGACCCAGGGCATCTCAGGCCACATCGGAAAGGTGGTCGCGATCGCCCCGCCCACCCACGGCACGACGTTCGCCGGCCTCTACAAGCTCGCCTACCTGTTCGGTCAGAGCGAGCGCGACCTCGTCGGCCGGGCGCTGACGGCGTTCGGGTGCCCCGCCTGTTCGGAACTCGGTAAGGGAGGCTCGGCCGTCGCGACGCTCGAGGACGGCCCGATCGCGCAGCCCGGGGTGCACTACACGGTCATCACCTCGCGCTACGACGAGCTCGTGACGCCGACGGCCACCGCGTTCATCCGGGAGCCCGGCGTGGACAACCAGTACGTGCAGGACACCTGCCGCTTTGACCCGGTCGGCCACATCGGCGAGGCCTACGACCTGAACGTGTGGCGCCTGGTCGAGAACGCCCTGGACCCCGCGCACGCCAAGCGCTTCCCCTGCCTGTTCGGCTTCCCGGGCTGAGCAGGCGCACAGACCGGAGCCGACGGGCGGCCTGCGCACGGCGCCGCACCAGCGGTCAGACGGCGCCGCGGTCCAGCGGATCGGCGTCCCGGACCCGGGAGCCCGGGAGCCGCCCGGCGATCCGGCCGATCGGACCGACCGCGCGCTGCAGGTCGGTCGCCGCGAGCGTGAGCTCGTCGACGGCCGGCTGCAGGGTGTCCAGGTAGGTGATGATCCGCTCGACCATCAGCTCCACGCTCTGCACGCGCGGCGCGAGCTCCGGCAGCGCGGCGGCGTGACGGGTCAGCTCCGGCAGCGTCGCGGCGTACTCGGTCAGCTCCGTGAGCGCGGCCGCGTGCTGCGTCAGGTCCTCGAGGGCCGCCGCGTGGCGCGTGAGGTCGGTGAGCGCCGCGGCGTGCCGGGTCAGCTCCGGCAGGGCGGCCGCGCTTTCGGCCAACCCGGGAAGGGTCTGCACCGAATCGGCCAAGCGGTTGACGCTCTCGCCCAGGTCGGCCAGCCGGGCCAGGCTGTCCTCGAACGTCGCCAGCAGCCGGAGCGAGTCGTCCAACTGCGACAGGCGGTCCAGGCTCTCGATCCCGCGCAGGATGCCGTCGATCCGCCGCGGGATCTCGACGGCTCGGCGGGAGATCGAGAGCCCGAGGCCGACCCCGGGCAGACGACGGGCCGACGCGAGCAGTCCGGCGTTCATACGGCGAGCATCGCAGGGGCCGACCGCACCGTGTGCCGCCGTCCCCCTATCAGTCGTCCCAGCGCACGCTGTAACCGCTGGTCAACTTCCGGCCGGGGCGCCGCCACTCCGGCTCGCGGTCGTACTTGCGCTCCACGTTCAGGCGACGGAAGTAGCGGAACACCGGCCCGTACGTGAAGCGCTGGATGTTCGCCGCCGCGTTGCCCCACGCGTCGGCGTCATGGAATGGCGTGTAGCGGTCCGGGAAACCCGGCATCGTGCAGGCGATGCAGATCCCGCCGACGTTGGGGCAGCCGCCGACCCCGTTCGTCCAACCGCGGACGGGGACATTGCACTTGACGACCGGCCCCTTGCACCCGAGCTTGACCAGGCAGCGGACGTCGTCGCCGTGCGTGGTGGCGAACTTGCCCTGCTCGGTGAAGCCCGCCCGGTTGCAGCCCTCGCGGACGGTGCGCTCGAACATGCTGACGGGCCGCAGCTGAGCGTCGAGCTCGGGGGCCGGAGCGGTGCCGTCGATGTACATGACCAGCTGGAGGAGGATCTGGGTCATGTTGTCCGGTTGGGACGGGCAGCCCGGCAGGCAGACGATCGGCAGGCCCGCACGGGTGCGCCAGTCCCAGCCGAGGTGATCGGGCAGGCCCATCGCCCCGGTCGGGTTGTTGCGCATCGCCGGTATGCCGCCGTACGCGGCGCACGTGCCGATGGCCAGGACGGCGTCCGCGCGCGGCGCCAGGCGGTTGACCCATTCGTTGACGGTGATCGGCTGGCCGTCGAAGCGGTTGACGCCGAAGCCGCTCCAGAAGCCCTCGCCGTTGATCTCCTCGTTGCCGATGGCGCCCTCCACGACGAGGATGTAGCGGTCCAGCCGCCCGTCCTCGGCGTCGTAGAACGCCTGCATGAAGTCCTCGCCGTAGTCGTAGGCCAGCAGCGGCAGGTGCAGGATGACCGGCGGCAGGCCGGGGATCGACCCGATGACGAGGTCCTCCACGCTCGGGTTGGTCGCCGAGGTGATGGCGACCGACTCGCCGTCGCAGCCCAGGCCTCCGGAGACCCACAGGACGTGGACCGGTGCGCCCGCGCCGCCCGCGTCAGCGTGGCGCATCGTGCACCTCGTTCCGGACCGGGTGGGGCGCGGGGACCCCGGCGCTGACGGGCTCGGGGCGGGCGATGTGGAAGCCCTGGGCGTGGTCGACCCCGTACCCGGTGACGAGGTCCAGCGTCGCCTGGTCGCCGACGAACTCCGCCGTGGTGCGCAGGTGCAGGTCTCGCGCGATCTGGGCCAGGTGGCCGACGATGACCTGGTCGGTCGTGCTGTACGGCAGGTTGCGGATGTAGTCGCCGTCGATCTTCAGCCGGTCCAGCGGCAGGTGCTTGAGGTGGGAGAACGAGGCGAAGCCCGCGCCGAAGTCGTCCAGCGCGAACGAGCAGCCCAGGGCGCGCAGCGGCAGGGCGAAGGCGCGGGCGGCCTCCATGTCGGCGATGGCCGCCGTCTCGGTGATCTCGAAGGTCAGCAGCCGCGCGTCGATCCCCGCACTCTGCACCCGGCGCGCGAGCCGGCGGCACAGCTCGGGGTCGGCCAGCGAGCGCGCCGAAAGGTTCACGGCGTAGGTCAGCGGCCCCCCGGGCCGCTTGGTGCCCGCCGAGGCGGCGATCAGGTCGATCGCGCACTCGACCATGAACCGGTCCAGCTCGACGATCATGCCCGTGCGCTCCGCGGTGGGCAGGAACGCGGCCGGGAGGATCGGCTCGCCGGCTTCGTTGAGGATCCGCACCAGCAGCTCGCACTGAGTGATCGTCCCCGTCGCCGTCTCCAGCGTCGGCTGCTGGTAGGGGACCAGCTGGCCGGCGTCCAGGGTCTCGCGCAGGCGCTGTGTCCACGAGGCGCGCACGTGGCGGGCGGCGACCTCGGCGGTCTCCGGCTGGTAGACGACGCAGCGGTCACGGCCCTGCCCCTTGGCCTCGTAGAGGGCGATGTCGGCGGCGAGCATCACGTCCTCGTGGTCGGCGCCCGAGGCGAAGGACGCCAGCCCCGCACTGCCGGTGACGTGAACCCGGCGGCTGCCGACGACGGCGACCCCGGTCCGGATGCGCTCCAGCAGGTCGTCGACGGTCGCCACGGCGTCCGCCGGCGCCGTGTGCGGCAGGACGATGGCGAACTCGTCGCCGCCCAGCCGGGCGACGATGTCGGTCTCCCGCAGCCGCGTGACGAGCGTCCTGGCCACGCGGCGCAGCAGGTCGTCACCGCACGCGTGGCCGAATGTGTCGTTGATGTCCTTCAGGGTGTCCACGTCCAGCAGCACGAGCGCGCCCTCTTCGCCGTAGCGGGCGGCGACCTGGACCTCACGCTCGAAGCCGAGCTCGAAGCTGCGGCGGTTGAGCAGACCGGTGAGCACGTCGTGCTCGGCGAGTTGACGGAGCTGAGCCTCGGTCTCGCGGCGGTCGGTGACGTCGCGTATCGCGCTCATGACCAGGCGTCCCTGGTCGGTCTCCAACGGGCTGAGGCTGATCTCGACGGGGAACTCGGTGCCGTCCTTGCGGCGCCCGCGAAGCTCGCCGTCCCCACCCATCGCCCGCGCCGTCGCGTTCCGGGCGTACACCTTCTGGTGCTGGCGATGACGGGCGCGCAGCTCCCGCGGGATCAGCGCGTCGACGGTCTGGCCGATCAGCTCGTCCTTGGGGTAGCCGAAGAGCTTCTCGGCCTGCGCGTTGACCAGCGCGATGTGGCCGCGCTGGTCGACGATGATCATCGCGTCCGGCGCGCTCTCCAGGAGCGCGCGGAACTTGCGCTCGGAGCCGGAGACGAGGCGATCCCGCCGCATGACCCGCCCCGCGAACCGGTAGTACCACCGGCTCACGGTGTACACGACCCAACGGAGAATCTCGCTCAAGGTCACCATCACGACACGTGGACTTCCCGTTCATCGGCAGGATCCCGTCCGACCTTGAGCGCAGGTGTGATCCCCAGCCTCCCGGCTGGGGCAGGGGCGGTCTCAGTGGTGCTCGACGAGCGCGCGCATCCGGCGGTATTCGTCGGGGGTGATCTCGCGGCCGCCGAGGGTGGAGAGCGCGGGGCCGCCGTCGAGGTACTTCGCCTCGTTGCGGCGCCAGACGGCGATGTACCGGTAGAACGGGACGACGGGGTGCAGGTGATGGACCAGGTGGTAGTTCTGATAGAGGAAGAGCAGCGAGGCCCACCGCTCGCCACCGAGGCGGTTCCGGGTCGTCTTGAGCTTGTCCTCGGCCGGCTTGTGGTGCAGTCCGTGGTGGGGCAGGTAGTCGAACGCGAAGGCGAGCCACAGGATCGCCAGGCGGGAAGGGACGAAGAAGACGACGAGCCACGCGGCGAGGTTGCCGGTCGCGATCAGCGCGATGGGGACGCCGATGCCGAGCAGCAGGAACGCGACGGCCTCAAGCTGCTCCTTGGGCTTCCGGGAGCGCAGCTTGGGGAGGTAGAAGACGACGTAGTGGTAGTCGAGCGTGATCCAGCGCAGCGGCTTCTGCCAGGCGGGGCCACGCATCGTGTAGTGATCGGGATCGTCGCCGTCGTCGTGGTTCGTGAACCGATGGTGCTGCATGTGGATGAAGCGCCAGACGGGGAACGCCGCGTGGAGGGCGAACACGGGCGTGGCAACGCGGCCCATGAGGTCGTTGAGCCACCTCTTGTTCGACGCCGAGTGGTGCCCGGCGTCGTGGGCCACCGTGAAGAGCATGTAGCCGGCGACGGCGAGTACCGGGATCGCCGCCGGCCAGGGGATGGCGTCGGTCAGGTACAGGACCGTGGTGGCGATCCACGCCGCCAGGCCGCCGACGAGCAGCAGGAGGGTGGGAACGGCGACGGTCGGCACGGGCTCGGCGGGGTTCGGAATCCGGCGGACGGTCACGGGTGAGGCGTCGTTCGACATCGGGGCTGATCTCCTTGGCTGCGGGGACAGTGAGCACACCCTACGAGCGCCGCCGGCCCGCGGATACGGGCCGCTCGCCCAGGTGCATGTGCGGGTTGCACACACAAAGGGTCAGTCGATGAGCACGGCGGCGGCGAGGACGTCGGCGAGCAGCAGCGCGGTGTGGAGCTCCGCGGCGCGCTCGGTCGCCGGACGGCCGCGGAGCTCCTCGGCGCGGCGGACGCGCTGCAGGACGGTGTTGCGGTGCAGGCCGAGGGTGCGCGCGGCCGCCGCGAGGCCGCCGTGTGGCGCCACAACGGCAATCAGCGCGGCGCGCGCACGCTCCGCACCCGGGTCGCGCGCGGCCAGTGCGCCGAGCTCGACGGCAACGAACGCGCGGGCGGCCTCGACGTCGCGAGAGAGCAGGTCGATGAGCGCGATGTCGGCGTAGCGCGTGACCGATGGCGCACGGGTCGCGGCGAGCTCGGCAATCCGGCGGGCGCGCTCGGCATCGTGACGGCTTTCGCGGAAGCCGGCGACCCCGTCCCGGTGGGTACCGAGGGCAAGGTGGACGTCAGCGTCGACGTCCCGGACGACCGCCACGAGGACGTCGGGCGGCACGGGGTCGCGGCCGGGAGGGGGCGCGACCCAGCCGCCGAGGGCGCTGGGTCCGTCGGGCTGGAGGAGTGGACGCGGAGCGCCGAGCGCGTGGGCAACGGCCACCGCGGCGCGTTCGAGCGCGCCGGGATCGCCCGCGGCCCAGAGGAGGAACGCCAGCTGCGGCCCGGCGAGCCGGTGGCCGAGTGCGCGCTCGGCGGCACCCGCGTCGACGTCCTCGTCCGCGAGGACGGCGCGGACGAAGTCGGCGCGGACGATCGCGGCGCGGCGCTGACGGCGTTCGCGCTCGGCGACGTGCTCGGCGCTGACGCGCGCCGAGATCAAGTCGATGTAGTGGAAGACGAACGCGGCGGTCTCGCGCATCGCCGTCACGAGTCGGTCGCGGTCGGGGACGGCGTCGACGAGGGCTGCACTCCAGCGCTCCCAGAAGAACGCGTGACCGAGGCGGTAGAAGCGGAGGGTCGTGTCGATCCCGTGCCCGCGCGCAGCCATCCAGCGCGTGTGCTCGAGCGCGGCGACGGGCGCCTCGGTCGCCGACGCAGGGATCCCGTGCCGGATCATGGAGAGGATCGCCTCGGTGTTCGACGCGCAGGACGCGAGCGTCAGCCCGGCGATCTCTGGGTCACTCGATGCCTCCGGGATGCGCGCCGTGAGGAACGCGTACATCTCCTCCGCGATCGCGTCCAGGTCGCGGGCCCAGTCCGCGGCAAGGTCGCGCACCTCGCTGATCGTGACCTCGTCCGGCGGTAGCGGTGACACGGCCACACGCGAACTCTCGCACGCCCCCGAGAGTCGTGCGGGAGCAACGGATGAGAGCTCTCCGCGTTGACCGCCTGAGCAAGACGCATCGACATGGTCCGCGGCTCCGGCGGGCGAGTCAGCCGGGAAGGCGGCCCGCAAGGCCGACAGGCCACCCGCCAGGCCCGAAAGGTGCCGGGCGTCACCCAAGCCGAGGGTCACGTCAAGGGCAGCGTCGCCTCCGAGGGCGACCTCGCCATCGCGCGCTACGACAGCCTGACGGCCGACGACATCACGAATAAGCTGCCCGACCTCTGGCAGATCGACCTGGCCAAGATCGACTCCTACGAGCGGCAAGAACCAGAATCGCTCGACGGTGCTCAGCCGCGTCGAGAGCCTGCGCGGCGACGAGCCGTGGGCCGGCTACGACGAGCTGACGGTGCGCTCCGTGGAGCGGCGGTGCAGGAAGGCGCTCGTGGAGCCCGCGAGGGCCGCGACCACCGTGATGGCGTAGACCTCCATCGCCACGTCGAGCACCTGCCCCGCGCCCGTCAGCGGGTTCGCGAACGAGCTCGAGACGCTGAGCAGCTGCGTCGTGGAGAAGAAGAGCGCGCTCGGGTAGCCCGTGATCTGCGTCCCGCGCACGTCTCGCTCGAGGAGCAGCACGAGCACGGAGCAGATGAGGTCGACCACGATGGTCACCACGGCGATCGCGACGAGGCGCTGGCGAAAGTGCACGTGGGTGGTCGTCTCCCCGCGCAGGACGCGGCCCACCTCGCCGATCGAATCCAGGACGCCGCGGGTGTGCATCAGGACGCCTGCCCCCCGGTGCGCTGCTGCCACGGCCACCGGCCCTCCAGTTCCACGTCGAGGGTGAAGCTCAGGAACGTCCGCACGGCGACGACGACCGCCAGCA
>JBBSUL010000018.1:0-34299 GCA_038234375.1 Solirubrobacterales bacterium
ACATCGCGTCCGGCGCCGCGTACATCCCGCAGCGCCACATGGCCGCCTACTGCGCCACCGAAGGCGGCGGTGGTGATGCTCTCGCAGTGCCTGCGCGCGGACTGGCGCGCGCACGGCGTCGGCGTGTCGGTCGTCTGCCCCGGCGTCATCAACACCCCGATCGCTGCGGCCACCCGCTACCGCGGGCCGACGGCCGCCCGTAAGGGCAGAGCGGAGAAGGCGCTGGGTATGGGCCACTCGCCCGACCTCGTCGCCAAGGCCATCGCCGACTGCGTCAAGCGCAACCGCGACGTCGTCCCCGTCGGCCTGGAGTCGACCGTCGCCTACAAGCTGCTGCGCGGCGCGCCGCAACCCATCCAGGGCCTCGTCGCCCGCGCCCCGATCTGATGAAGGAGCCCCGCATGTCCCCCTCCGCCTCCGCCTCGCACCACCGCCTTGTGATCATCGGCGCCGGCATCGCCGGCGTCGGCCTCGGCGTACGCCTGCGCCAGGCCGGTATCGAGGACTTCGTCATCCTCGAGCGCAACGCCTCCGTCGGCGGCACCTGGTTCGAGCACACCTATCCCGGCTGCGGCTGTGACATCCCCGCCAACCTGTACTCCTACTCGTTCGCGCGCAACCCGAAGTGGACGCGGATGTTCCCGCGCCAGGACGAGATCCTCGACTACGTCCGCGAGACCGCCGACGACTACGGCGTCACACCGCACATCCGCTTCGAGGTCGAGATGGAGCACTCGACGTGGGACGAGGCCGCGGGCCTCTGGCGGGTGCGGACGACGGACGGCACCGAGCTCACGGCCGACCTGCTCATCAGCGCGATCGGCGCCACCGCCGAGCCCGACGAGCCCGACATCCCCGGCCTGGAGGCGTTCACCGGGCACCGCTTCCACTCCGCCCGCTGGGACCACGGTCACGACCTGACCGGCGAGCGCGTGGCGGTCATCGGCACGGGCCCAGCCGCCGCGCAGTTCGTCCCGCGGATCCAGCCGGACGTCGAGCGGCTGCTCGTCTTTCAGCGCACGCCGCCGTGGGTCATTCCGCACGTCGACCGGCCGGTGCCGTGGCCCGAGCGCCAGCTCTACCGCGCGCTGCCCGTGCTGCAGGACGTGCAGCGCAACGTGCTGTTCGCCGTCTACGAGTCGATGGGCGTCGGCTTCCGCGGGCAGACCGCGCTGATCGCCCCGATCGAGGCGATCGGCCGCGCGCACCTGCGCCGCCAGGTCTCCGACCCGGGGCTGCGGGCCAGGCTCACCCCGCACTACCGCTTCGGCTGCAAGCGCCCGATCCTGTCCAACACCTACAGCCCGGCCCTCGCCGCCGACAACGCCGACGTCATCACCGAGGGCATCGCCCGGGTGGACGGAAGCGCGATCGTCACCGCCGACGGGGCACGCCACGAGGTCGACACGATCATCACCGCCATCGGCTACAAGTACAACCGCTCGCTGCTGGCCCATCGCATCACCGGACAGGACGGACGGACCCTCGGCGAGGTCTGGGACCGCTCGCCCAAGGCCTACCTCGGCTCGTCGGTGCCCGGCTTCCCGAACATGTTCATCCTCCTCGGGCCGAACTCGATCGGCATCAACTCGGTGATCTTCTCGCTCGAGTCCCAGATGGCCTACGTCATGAGCGCCCTGGAGACGATGGACCGCAAGCGGCTGTCCCGGGTGGACGTCCGGCCCGAGGCGCTCCAGGAGTTCGTCGACGACGTCGACCAGCGCAGCGTAGGCAGCGTCTGGACCGCGGGCGGCTGCACGGCCTACTACGTCGACGATACCGGCCGCAACTTCGGCCTGTACCCGGGCTTTGCCGCCGGCTTCCGCCGCCGCACGAGGCGCTTCGACCCCGAGCCCTACGACGTGCGGCGGGCGGCGTGAGCGCGCCGGCCGGCGCCCAGGCAGACGGCGCGCTCGCGCTGCCGGAGACGATCGTCGCGCAGGGTCCCGAGGTCGAGGCGGCGGTGCGGGCGCTGGTCGCTGACGCCGAGGCCCGCGAGGACCGCGAGGTCGATGCGGCCCTGGACTCCGCGCTGGGGATCGTCCCGCGCCCGCTGCGCGGCGTCGTGCGCAAGGTGCTGCTCGGATGAGCGCGGACAGCGACCACGAGGCCGAGGTCCTGCGCCTGGCCCGCGTGCTCGGGGTGGCGCCCGGTGACCTGGACGTCCTTGACCCCGTCCCCCTCGAGTCCGTGCGGGAGCTGCGCGACACCGTGCAGGACCGACTGCTGGCCCGCAACCACGACCAGTTCGCGCGGGCGGTGGCGCTCGCGGACCGCGTCCCCGGCGCGCTGGCGGCCAAGCTCGCGCAGCACGCGATGGGCCCGGTGCTCGGCGGCCGGGCTGCGGCGTTGCTCACGCCCGCCAAGGCGGCTGAGCTCGCGCACCGCCTGCCCCCGGAGTTCCTGGCGCAGGTCGCCTGCCACGTCGACCTGCGGCGGGTCGGCGGGCTGCTCGCCGGCATCTCCACCGACACGATGGCCCAGGCCGGCGCCGAGCTGCGCCGGCACGAGGAGTGGATCGTCCTCGGAGCGTTCGTCGGGTACGTCGACGACGGCCGCCTCGCCACGCTGCTCGACGTCTTCGACGGCGAGGCGTTGCTGCGGGCCGGGTTCGTCGTCGAGGACTCAGCGCGCCTTGACCCCGTCGTCGGCCTGTTGTCCGACGGCCGCCTGGACGAGCTGCTGGACGCGGCCGCCCAGCACGACCTGTGGGTCCAGGCCGCCGCGCTCGTCGGGCACCTCGGCCCGCAGCAGAGCGAGCGGGTGGGTCGCGCGGTGGAGCGGTGTCTGACGCCGCAGGCCCTGGCCGACCTCGTCGTGCAGATCGACCCCGACGCGGTCGCCGGGCTGCTGGCGGGCATCGGTCCGGACACGGTGGCCCAGGCCGGGGCGCATCTGCGCCGGCGGGAGCGGTGGACGGTGCTCGGGGCCTTCGCGGCCCACGTCGCCGACGAGAACCTCGCCGCCCTGCTGGACGGCTTCGACGACGAGGCGATCGCCCTCACGGAGCAGGCCCTTCGTGAGTCGGGGCGGTCCGGGGCCGGTCCTTCCCTGCGCGTCCGGGCCGACGCGGCGGCTCGCACGCAGGGGTAGCCTCGGAAGCGATGACCGCCCTGCGCTTCGCCGCCCCATCCGCCGTCACCCGCAGCTGGACGCACCCGTCGCCGCCATGGATGCAGCGCGCCGGCCACGCCGTGCTGGCCGACGGCGGGGTGTGGTTGATCGACCCGCCCGACGGCGAGGGGCTGGACGCGGCGGTCGCCGAGCTCGGGCCCGCGCGCGGCGTCGTCCAGCTGCTCGACCGTCACCCGCGCGACTGCCGGATCGTCGCCGCGCGTCTCGGCGTGCCGCTGCACGTCGTCCCGCTGGGCAGTGGCACGGGGCTGCCGTTCGACGTCATCCCGCTGTGGCATCTGCCGGTGTGGAAGGAGGATGCGCTGTGGCTGCCGGAGGTGAAGGTGCTGATCGTCGCCGAGGCGCTGGTCGGCGCTCCGGACTTCGCCGCGCCCGGCGAGACGGTGGGCGTCCACCCGATACGGCGCCTGCTGCCGCCGTCGGACCTGGAGGGATTCGCTGACCGCGTCGAGCACCTGCTGCTCGGCCACGGCGAGGCGCTCCATGGCGGCGCCGCCCGGGCGGCGATGCACGACGCGCTGGCCGGGTCCCGGCGCCAGCTGCCGGCGCTGGTCGGCGCCCAGGCCCTGCGGGCCGTCCGGGGCCGGTACCGCGGCTGAGGCCGAGCGTCGCTACGCTCGCCGGCATGGCCAAAGTGAAGCTGCATCGCTGCTCGTACACGTTCCTGCACACCGACAAGGACGCGTGCTGGAAGGTCGAGCGCGCCCTCAAGGAGCAGGGCGCGGACTATGAGGTCGTCAAGCACGGCTTCCGCCGCGGCACGCGCCCCCAGGTGGAGGAGGTTAGCGGCCAGTCCCTGCTGCCGGTGCTCGAGCTGGCCGACGGCGAGGTCTACCGCGCCGACTCCGACGAGATGGCCGCGCGCGTGCGCGAGGGCGGCGTCGGCTGAGCACGCCGACGCGCCCCCCGGCCATGTCCGAGGGGCGAGGTATCGTCCGCAGGCGTGTCCGACGCGCCGGGAGACAAGCAGCCACCGCAGGGCACCGTCGAGCGGGCGGTCGGGACCTCGGTGTTGGGCAACAGCACTGCCTTCGGGTTCTCGATCGTCATCACGATCTCCTACGGGGCGCTGCAGGACCTGCACGGGGCGCCCACGCTGCTGGAACTGCTGCTCTACGGAGCGGCGGCGGTGGTGGCGCTCGCCGTCATGCAGGGGATCATCACCCGCGGCTTCCGCGTCGGCGTCGAGCGCCTGCCCGTCGAGGTGTCGATGCTCGGCACCGCCCAGAACGTCGTCTCGGTGATCGCCTCGGTCGGCGCGGTGATCGGACTGGGCGAGCTGATCGGCGGGCCGGTGGTCTGGCCGCTGGCCGGCGCGCTGGCCGCGACGGTGTTCGTCGCGCTGGAGAGCGCGGAGCTGCTGCTCGCGGTTCTCGTGCAGCGCGCGCGGGGAGATCGCGAGGTCTGAAACCGGCGGGGTGGGCAGGTCACCTAGCCTACGACCGGCGCCGCGCCGTGGTTAGGCCGCCCGGCGCCGGGGTACGAATCGGGTGATGCTCGCGCTGGCGAACGTCACCCGTCGCTTCGGCGACCTCGTGGCCCTCGACGACGTCTCGCTGAGCGTCGCCCAGGGCAGCACGCTGGGCTTCGTCGGCCCTAACGGGGCGGGCAAGACGACGACGATGCGGATCATCCTCGGGCTGGTCGAGGCCGACGCGGGGACCGTCACCTGGCAGGACGCGCCGCTGAACGAGGCCGCCCGCCGGGCGATCGGGTACATGCCCGAGGAGCGCGGCCTGTACCCGCGCATGCGCGTGGCCGACCAGCTGACGTGGCTTGCGCGCCTGCACGGCGCCGACCGGCAGGACGCCGCCGCGGCCGCCGACCGGTGGACCGAGCGCCTCGGCCTCGCCGACCGGCGCGGGGACGAGGTCGAGAAGCTGTCGCTGGGCAACCAGCAGCGCGTGCAGCTGGCCGCGTCGCTCATCCACGACCCGGAGCTGCTCGTCCTTGACGAGCCGTTCAGCGGCCTGGACCCCACGGGGGTGGACGCACTGGCCGAGGTCCTGGCCGAGCGCGCGGCGGCCGGCGCGGCGATCATCTTCTCCAGCCACCAGCTCGAGCTCGTCGAGCGCCAGTGCGAGCACGTCGCGATCATCGCCGGCGGCCGCATCCAGACTTCCGGGCGGGTGGACGAGCTGCGCGCGGCGCGCGCCGGCCGGCGCCTGCGTGTCGTGGTGGACGGCGCGCCGGACGGGTGGCAGAACCGCGTCGACGGAGCAACGGCGGTGGACAGCAACGGGGAGGGCTGCGTCCTGGAGCTGGCCGACGGGACCGACGAGGACACGGTCATCGATGCCGTCCGCGCCGCCGGGTCGCTGCGCCACCTCAGCCAGGAGCGCCCGACGCTGGCCGAGCTCTACCGCGAGGCGGTGGCCGGATGACCGGCCGTCGCGCCGTCGGCCTCGTCGCCGAACGCGAGATCCGCGAGCGCCTGCGCACGAAGGCCTTCCGGATCTCGACCGCGATCATGTGCGTCCTCGTCGTCGGCGCCGCCGTGGCCGGCGGCGTCATCGGCAACGGGTCGACGAAGACGATCAAGGTCGGCACGGTCGGCGCCGACGCCGGGCGGGTCGGCGACGGAATGCGTGCCGCTGGTCCGGCGCTGGACCGCAAGGTCCGGAGCGTTCGTCAGCCGGACGCGGCCGCCGCCCGGCGTGCTGTGGACGACGGCGACGTCGACCTGGCCATCGTCCCCGGCTCGGGCTCCCGGCCGCGGCTGCTGACCGGGACGGACACCGACTCGCTGACGCAGTCGCTGGCCCAGCAGGCGTTCCGGGCCGACGCCCAGAGGCAGGCCCTGGCGCGAGCCGGGGTGCCGAGCGCCGAGCGCCGCGCGATCATCGCGCCGCGGGCACTTCAGGTCACCGAGGTCGGTGACAGTGACCGGGACACGCGGCGCGGCATCGCCTTCGTCGGCGCGCTGCTCCTGTACCTGGCCATCCTCACGTACGGGCTGACCGTCGCCTCCGGCGTCGTGGAGGAGAAGAGCTCGCGCGTCGTCGAGGTCCTGCAGGCCGCCGTTGCGCCGCGGCACCTGCTGCTGGGCAAGGTCGTTGGGCTCGGGCTCGTCGGGCTGGCGCAGCTGGCGCTGTTCGTCGCTCTGGGCGTCGGCGCCGGCATCGCCTCGGGCGCGTTCGACGCCCCCGGCGTCGCCGTGGGCGCCGCCGCGATCACCGCCCTGTGGTTCCTGCTCGGCTATCTGCTGTACTCGTGCGCCTACGCGACCGCGGGGGCAATCAGCGCGCGGCAGGAGGACCTGCAGTCGACGACCGCCCCGCTGACGATCCTCCTCGTGGTCGCCTACCTCGTGTCGACGGGGACCGCGAGCTCCCCGGATTCCACGCTGTCGGTGGTGGCGTCCTTCCTGCCGCCGTTTGCGCCGATCATCATGCCGGCGCGCGCCATCCTCGGCGCGGCCGCCTGGTGGGAGGTCGTCGTGTCCGCCGTCCTGACCCTCCTGACCGCCGCGCTGCTGCTGCGCGTCGCGGACCTCGCCTACCGCGGAGCGTCGCTGAAGGTGCGCGGCCGCACCGGCCTGCGCGCCGCGCTCGGCCGCAGCTGACGCCCGGGCCCGGACCGGCGGGCCGCCGCCCGTCGTGGTGGCCTACTATTGAACCCCCGGGCGCCGCCGCGCCCGGCACGCGCCCGTAGCTCAGCTGGATAGAGCGTCGGTCTACGGAACCGAAGGTCACAGGTTCGAATCCTGTCGGGCGCGTCACAAAAGGCCTCCAAATGGAGGCCTTTTGTCGTATCCAGGCAGGCTACCCCTTAGTTTTCTCTCGGGTTTTTCTCGCGAGGCCGTACCTACAGGCGTCCTCGATCTGTTAGCCCGGTAGAGGGTGTCCTCGTCGCCTCTCGGGCGACGAGGTGACGGGCGGTCATCAGCCGACCTCGGGATCGCGATCACAGGCGGACCGGTCTCGCGGCGCGCAACGGCTACCGGAACCAACGGTCAGAGGTCCGGATCCTCTCGGGCGCGCGAGTCTCCATGAGCAGTCTCTTGCTAGGTCTGGGGAGCCCGACGGCCGCGGGGCGTCGGTGAGGCTGCGTCTCGGGCCGGCCGCGCTGAGTCTTACGCGGGCAGGCTCGAGGGCAGGCCGAACTCGGTGAGGTCAGCGTTCAGGAACGCGACGACTTCGGCCACGTGACCGTCGCGAATCGCGAGGACGTCGAGGCCGCGGGGGACGTACGCACGGGCCTCGTCGTGCCAGAGGTAAGTGCCGAACGCGAGCTGGCCGTTCGCCGAGGTCGGCAGGAACCGCCACCGGGACTGCAGCGGCCCTCCCACCAGGAACGCTCTGATGTCTGCCACCCCCCGGTACCACCGGAGCCGCGGCGGCATCGAGTACCGGGCGTCGTTGGCGAGCATCGCCACGATTGCGTCGACGTCACCGGCATGCCACGCGTCGGCCCAGCGAGCGACGAGCTCGTCGACCCGCTCCGGGCCCAGCTCGCGGAGAACGGTCTGCTGACTGATGGTGGGGGAGCGGATGACCTTGCGGGCGCGCTGGAGCGCACTGTTCACCGCGGGGGTGGAGCTGTCGAGCAGCTCGGCGACCTCGGCTGCGGAGAAGCCGAGAACCTCGCGGAGGATCAGCACGGCGCGCTGGATGGCGGACAGGTGCTGCAAGGCCGCCACGAACGCGAGCTCCACGGCCTCGCGTGCGAGGTACTGCGCTTCGGGCGTGGAGTCGGGGTAGGGCTCAAGCCAGCTGACTTCGGGTGCCGGCGTCTCTGGCACGACATCCGTCGGCATCTCGCGGCGCCTGCGGCGCTCGATCGCGCTGAGGCAGCAGTTGGTCGCGATCTTGTACAGCCACGCCCGGACCAGGCCGCGCTCATCAAGCGCGCCGATGCTGCGCCAGGCACGCACGAGCGTCTCCTGGACCACATCCTCGGCGTCGTGGGCGGATCCGAGCATCCGGTAGCAGTGCGCCCGCAGCTCGCCCCGGTAACGGCCGACGAGTTGTTCGAACGCGTCGGCGTTCTCGCTGCGCGCGGCACTGAGGAGATCGGCGGGTGCGCTCATGTGGGAATCATGGCGGCCGCGATGAGTTCTGCGCTCGGCGTGGGTTTCACCCCAGGACAACCATCCCGGGGAGGACGACATGACCGACGAGCAGCAGATCCGTGCCCTGATCGAACACTGGACCACCGCCGTGCACGACGGGGACATGGACACCGTGCTGGCCGACCACGCGTCGGACATCGTGATGTTCGACGTGCCGCCACCCGACGAGGGCGTCCGGGGCATCGATGCCTACCGCAAGACCTGGCCAGAGTTCGTCGAGTGGCAGGCAAGCGGAGCGGTCTTCGAACTCGAGTCACTGGACGTGGTCGCCGGCGCCGACGTGGCCTTCGCCTACGCGCTCTTGCGATGCGGCACGCCGGCGAGTCTCGCGTCGCGGCCCGCTCAGCGCCTGCGCCTCACGCTCGGCCTGCGCAAGGCCGACGAGCGGTGGATCGTTGCCCACGAGCATCACTCGTTTCCAGACACGACCAGCCCACCCGAGGCGTCGGCAAACGACGTGCGAGCCGTCCACGAAACGTGGTTCGAGCGGACCGCCGCGAAGGATCTGGACGGACTCATGCAGCACGTCGACCCGAACATCGTCTCCTACGAGCACGCCGGAGCGCTGGAGTACGTCGGCATCGACGAGGTCCGCGACGTCTGTCGCCGTGGCCTCGCTTCCTCACCCGGGGCGATCGAGTTCGACATACCCGATCTCACCGTCCTAGCCAATGGCGACCTGGCGGTCGCGTGGGGCCTTGACCGCGTCCTCGTCGAGGACGCAGATGGCCACTCGATCGCGACCCAGTCGCGCGGCACCCGCGTCTTCCAGCGCCGGAGCTCCGGTTGGGCGATGGTGCACCAGCACCTGTCGATCCCGGCACCGACCTGACCCGGAGAAGGACCTCCATCGCGATGACTACTTCTCCCTGGTTTTCTCACCGCTTGAAGCAGTCGGCGTCGGTTGCTACCTGCGCCGATCACCACGCCGGTAGCTAGCAACGTTCGAAGAATTCAAGAGCAACACGTTGGCCCGGTGCTCCGCCGAGGACCGGGGGACTCCCCTAACGCACCCTTTGGTAGCGCAGCCACACCGCGCCCGAGTCGAAGGCCCGGTGCTCGACCAGCCGAAGCTCCAGCTTCTCCGCGCCGGGCGGGAAGAAGGGCTTGCCGCCTCCGGTGACCGCGGGGGCGACCATCGGGCAGAATTCGTCAATCAGGTCAAGGACCGAGCCGGCCAGCGTGGGACCGCCCACCTCCACGGCGCCGCCGGGCTCGGCGCGCAAGCGCTCCACCTCGGCGGCGGCTTCGGCGCGGCGTATCAGGCGCACACCCTCGCCGACCTGCTCGAGCGAGTCCGAGACCACTACCCGCGGTGTGCCCACGTAGGCGTCGGCGAAGTCGATCGCGACCTCGTCGTGGCCTTCCGGCGAGCGGGCCACATCGGGCCAGTAGGGCTCCATCATTTCGTACACGCCACGGCCGTAGACCAGCACGGCGGACTCGCGCGTCTGGTCGTTGAAGGCCTGGTGCACCTCGTCCGACGGGGTGGTGAACTCGATGGTGCCGGCGGCGTCCTCGACGTAGCCGTCCAGCGAGACGTTCATGGAGTAGGTGACATTGCCCATGGCCGCCATGTTGCCAGCTGAGGCAACATGGCCCCACTGGCCGAGGAGTCCGTGGACCGGACCGACGGCCCGATCCTGCTGGAGCCCAAGCTCAACCAGCCTTACGTTCGTCGAGGTGGACTCCACCTCGCCGCCTGAGCAGCGACTGCCGCCACCGACCAGCACGAGCTACACCACATCACGCGACTCGACTTCGGCACTCCGACAGGCGGGATTTTCTCCCGGTTCCTTCTCCGGGGCTTCCGTGGCCTGCCGGCGAGTCGAGGGCCGCGTCAAAAATGCCCGGCGACAGAAGAGCCTGCGAGACTGACGACGTGGCGCTCCCCGGCCTTGACGTGGCGGCACTCCGACACTTCTGCGAGCAACGCGTGCCACCGCACGCGATTCATCAAGTCCGCGTCGAGGCTGACGTCGGGATGACCGCCGTGACCGTCGTCGAGCGGCGCGCCCCCTGGCGAGAGGACTATGGGCCGGAATGGACCACCCTGGGCATCGCGCGCCTGCGCTACGTCGCGAAGCACAATCACTGGGTTCTCCACTGGCGCGATCGCAACGAACGCTGGCACCGGTACGACCTCCTCGCCCCCTCGCCGGACGTCCGCGTGCTGCTCGACGAGATCGACCGAGACCGGACCGGCATCTTCTGGGGCTGAAGATCGGCGGGGGCGTCGTCTTGCAGAGCTGCCGAGCGCCATGAGCGGGCCGCTTGAGAAAGTGGGCGTGATCGATGTTGAGCCAGGACAGCACGCCCCCGTCCCGCGCAGTCGTCCGTCGTCATCGTTTGCCCTGCGGTTACGTATCGGACCACAGCCCGGACAGCGGCACGGCGGCCAGCCGGTCGCCCAACGGAACGGTGCTCGTTCCGGCGTAGAGAAGTGCCCCGCCCTTGAAGCGTGCGCCGAGCTTGTCGCGCAGGTGCGCCAAACCCCGGAAGTCGCGGCGATCGACCGTGGCCGACGCCTTGACCTCAACGGCGGTGACCGAGCCGTCGCGGTGCTCGAGGACGATGTCGACTTCGCGCTGGTCGCGGTCGCGGAAATGGAACATCTCCGGCCGGTCGTCGAGCCACGAGATCTGGCGAGCGATCTCCGCAGCGGCGAACGTCTCGTAGAACGTGCCGCCCAGGTTGAGCTCGGAGATCACGCGACGCTCGTCGGCGCCGATCAGCGCCCCGAGGAGCCCGGTGTCGGCGATGTGGATCTTCGGTCGGCGGATCGACCGCGCGAGGAGGTTGTTGCTCCAGGACGGGATACGACGGATGACGAACAGCGACTCGAGGAGATCGAGGTGGCGGCGCACCGTGCTCGCCGGCGTGCCGAGAGACCGGCTCAGGCCGTCGATGTTCAGCTCGGACGCCGAGACAGCGGCGACCGCCGCCAGGAGCCGCGCAACCGAAGCACGATCGGTGACATCGCCGAGCGTGACCAGGTCCTTGTCGAGAATGCCCTGGACGTAGCTCTCGAAGAACCGTGCACGCCGGTTCGCCGATCGGTTCTGCATCTCCGGGTAGCCACCACGGGCAAGCATCTCGGCATGGGCGGCGCGGCCGACCGGTGCCCTGTCGACCACCGGGAACCGGCCGGCCGCAAGATCGGGAACGAACGTCTCGCGGCGGCCCACGATCTCGCCCTGGCTGAACGGGTGTAGGCGCAGGTACTCTGCCCGCCCGGCCAGGCTCTCCTTGACCTGCTTCATCGCGAGCAGGTTGGCCGACCCCGTGACCGCGAACTGGCCCGGCGTCTTGTCGCGGTCTACCCGGAGCTTGATCTCCGTCATCAGCTCGGGGATTCGCTGGATCTCGTCGATGGCCACCGGGGTGCGCAGCCCCGCGATGAACCCGGCAGGATCCGCCTGCGCCGCTGCGCGCGTTGGCTGGTGATCGAGCGTCAGCAACGCTCGGCCGGCGCCTTCGGCCGAGGCGACCTGTTCGAGGAGCGTGCTCTTTCCGACCTGCCGAGCGCCCAGCACTACCACAACGCGCGTGTCGGCCAGCGCCTCATGGACGGCGCCTTGTGCGTGTCGCACTATCAGGCGATCAGATGCCACCCGGGCAGACTAGACGCACAGTCCGACGGATCCACCACGTAGACTCCGCAGATCCACCACATAGATCTCGCAGATCCACCACGTAAATCCCGGCTGCTCCACCGCCACTCGCCTGCGTTGCCTGACCCGTCTACTACGGAACCGAAGGTCAGAGGTTCGAATCCTGTCGGGCGCGTTGGTTGAAAGGCCTGCAAAACAACGCTCTTGTGCTTGTCATAGCGGGCTGTCCATCGCTTTCTCCCCGTTCTTTCACTCGGCGCTCGGAGTCGGGCGGTCGCACGTGCACGTCCACGCGGCGATTGACGTGACCGGCTGACAGTCCATCCGCCCGGCATCTCGTGAGCCCACCCTGAAACCGCCGCCTCTCTGGCCGTGGATGGTCATGCGCGCGTTGGCAGAACCTCTGCGTGCGGGCGCACGAGACAGTAGCCTCGGCGCCGCGCCGAGGCGTGCGAGATGCCCGGCCGACTGGCTCGATGGGGCCGGTCTGGGCGCAAGTTCAATTCGTCGTCTGCCGCTTGATGAAGTCGCCGATCAGCGCGGTGGCGTGCTGTGCCTCGGGGAGGAACCAGAACGCGTGGAAGACGTGGACCTGAGCCTCCCACACGTCCAGTTCGACGTCGACCCCGCAGTGGTGCAGCCGCTCGGCAAGCGCCCGCGCGTCGGCGGACAGCGCCTCGTGCCCGCCGGTGTGGATGAGCGTCGGCGGGAGGCCTGTGAGATCGGCGCGGTGAAGTGCCAGGGCGTCGGGGAGGGAGCCGTGGTCCTTGACGCCCGCGGCGATGAGGCGCAGCAGACGTGGTGGCACCCAGGCGTCGGGAAGGTCGGCGGGGCCGTCGAGATCCGACCATGGGCTGAGACATACGATCGCCGCGGGCCTGGGCAGCCCGGCGGCCGACGCGGCGCGCGCCGCGAGCAGCGCCAGCAGGCAACCCGCCGAGTCGCCGGTCAGGACCACGCGCGACGCGGGGACTTCGGATTCGATGACGTGGCGGTAGGCCGCCGTCGCGTCGTTGACCGCGTCGGCGACCGCGTGCTGCGGCAGCATTCGGTAGGCGACGTTGAGCAGGCGGGCGTCGGACGCTGCGGACAGACGCGCCGCCAGGTGGCGATGCGTGTTCACGCCTCCGGCGACGAACGCCCCGCCGTGCAGGTGGATGACGACGCGATCGGCGGCGACGTTGTCGGCGATCACCCACTCGGCGGGACATCCGGGTAGCTGGACCGGTTGCGTGCGCGAGCGCGCAGGGACGCCGAGCCCGGCAGCGATGTGGTCCGGGGCAGCGAAGGCCGCGCGAACTGCCGCCAACTGTAGGGCGCGCGGGCCGGCGATCCCGCCGACGTGCGCCGCGATCGTCAGCGCGGGGCGGAGGGTGAGGCCCAAGCCTCGCGCAAGCCATGCGGAGCGGCGGCTCTCCTGCGCTCTGACGCGCACGCGCAGCGTGCTGGGCTTCGGGGCCGGCGAGATCGAGTCGCCGCTTGCCGGACTCATGCGTCGACCGCCTCGTCAGCCCGCTCGGTCTGCCGCGCGAGTCGCTCGGCGTAGGCGATGCGGCCGACGGCGTCCGTACGCGTGGGCGTGTGGTCGTCCCCGACCAGCCACTCTCCCGGCGTCCTCCTCGTCCCGCGCGTTCCTGACATCGATCTACCGGCCGACGGTGACCCTGGAGCTGGCCGGGTTGGTCCCCGGCCGCCGTGCGTAAAGGCGGTAGCGCCCGGTCCTCTTGAAGCGCATGACGAAGACCGCTCTACCTCTGGCGTCCGTGGTCTGGCGCCGGCCGGCCAACGTGAGGACGGCGCCCGGAACCGGAGTGGCCACGCCGCCCTGCTGGCTGCGGACGGAGGCTCGCAGCACCATCCGGCCCCTGACGCTGAGCCGGCGCGGTGTGCTTGTCGTCCTGAGCGTCAGCGTCGGCGCCGATGCTCCCGTGCATGTCGCGAACACGTAGCAGCGCAGCGGCGGCTCGCCGTTCGACCCCTGGGCTTGGGCAAAGTTGGCGGCGAACCCCGCGGCGGCGACCGGGACCGCGGCTAGCGTGGCCACCGGGTCGAGCTCGGGGATGATCGCCTGCGAGCAGACACCCGACGGCACACGCTTCGCGCTCGCCGGCCCGGCGTGGGTGATCGCGTCAAGCGTCAGCGCCCAGCTGACGGAGTCGACGGTCCCGTTGCGAAGGTGATCGGCGCTGCGGCCCGGGCACACCTCCTGGATCGATGTCCGGGTGTAGCTGCCAGGTCCGTGCAGGACGGTGTTCGACGGCTCCACCCCACCGTCGTTATCGCTGTAGATCACCGTGTAGTCGATGCCCGGGAACATCTCCTGGTGAGAGTTCAGCGCCTCGATGAAGTTCGAGTTGTTCGCCTGCTGGTAGACGGTCATCGGACAGGAGCCGCCCGCATGGCAGAGGTCGTTGAGGGCTGGAAAGATGCCGAGAACCGTGACGCCCTGGTTGTCGGGCGCGATCCCGACCTGATCGGCGACCATCGCGCGAGTATCGGGCCAGAACCGCAGCGCCCAGCGGGGCTGCATCCCGCCCTGGCTGTGGCCGACGACCGCGATCGGGCGGTTGTGCGACGCGTGGTAGAGGTAGCGGATCGCGAAGGCGTCGTAGGCGCCCGCGGTCTGGATGTCCCCAAGCTGGGCGTATGGCGGCGAGATCCCGCACCACGGTATCCCCTTTTTCGACAGCGCGATCGCGAAGTTCCACTTGAACTGGACCTCGAACGTCCCGGCGGTACCGGGGACCAGCAGGACGGGTTGCTTGTCGGAGTGCCCGACATCTGCGCTGCACGTCAGCGACGCCGCCAGCTTGGCTTCCGGCACGTCGATCGGCGGGCCGGGCTGGTCGACGGGGGCGAACGGCGCCGCGGACGCCGCCACAGCGGCCATGAGCAGCGCGACTACAGCGGCAGATACTGCCACACACAGCAGCAGGCGGCGGTGACCGCGGTCGCCTCGCATCCTCACGCCTCGACCGGCTCGTCAGCCTGCTTGGTCTGCCTTGCGAGCCGTTCGGCGTAGGCCGCACGGCCGACGGGGTCCATGCGGGTGAGGGCGCGGTCATCGCCGACCAGTCGCCGCACCAGTGTCTCGATCGGCTCCGGGACGAGCGAGGTCACCTCCGCGAGCGCCCCGAGCCAGCGCGGCACGGCGATCTCGGCCGGGCGGTGCGCCACCGACCCGACTACGGCGTTGGCGATGTCCTGCGGCTCCACGCGGATCGTGCGGCGGATGAGTCCAGAGAGAGGGATGCCCGAGGCCAGTTCGGTGTTAACGATCGAGGGCAGCACGGTGGTCAGGGTGATTCCGGTTCCTCGCAGCTCGGCGCGCGCCGATAGGCCGAGGCCGACCACCGCGTGCTTGCTGGTGGCGTAGGTCGCGAAGCCCGGGATGTGGGTCTTGCCGATCAGCGACGCGATGTTGACAATGTGCCCGTGGCCTCGCTCGCGCATCTCCGGCACGACGAGGCGCATCCCGGTGATCACGCCGCGGACGTTGACGTCGAAGACCGCGTCGGTGACAGCGTCGGCCTCATCGAAGAAGGGACCCGACGGCGCGATGCCGGCGTTGTTGACGAGCACGTCGATCGGCCCGAGCGCTGCGCGCACCGCCTTCACGCAGCCGGCGAAGGACTCGCGTGAGGCGACGTCGAGCGCGAACGGCATCGCCGCCTCGCCCAGCGCCGCGGCGGTCTCGGCGGCCAGCTCGGTGTCGAGGTCGCAGACGGCGACCCGCGCCCCTTCGCGCACGAAGGCGGCGGCGGTCTCGCGACCGATGCCGCGCGCGGCGCCGGTGACCAGCACCACGGCCCCGTCGAGTTCGATAGGCGGGTGGGACATCAGGCAGCCTCCTGGTTGGTGGCGGCCGCGTCCGCGGCCGACGTAAAGCGATAGTCGTCGAGGGGGAAATGGGTGCTGCGCCAGCGGGCCTGCAGCAGGCTGGCCGGGCGGATGTAGGGCACGTCGCCTTGTGAGTTGACGTAGTAGGAGCGCACGCCGGCGTTGAGCTCGTTGAAGTACCAGTCGATGTTCGCGCCGCGGCGGCGGACCTCCGCGTGGTAGGCGGCGTGGGCCTGCGGCCGCACCTCGGCGACGGCTGCGTCGCGGTCGCGGGCGGCGCCGATCGCGCGTGCGACGTGGCGCGCGTTGAGCTCGACGAGCGCGTGCCAGCCGGTGCCCGTCCACGAGTAGGGCCCGACGATCATCCAGCGGTTCGGCAGCCCAGGCAGCGCGACGCTCTCGTAGGCCTGCAGCCCGTTGCGCGCATAGAAGTCCGCCAGATCGAAGCCGTCGCGGCCCACCACCGCCCCCGGCCGGTAGCTCTCCGGGTCCGAGAACAGCTCGTAGCCCGTGGCGAGCACGAGCACGTCGGCGGCGCGTACGACGCCTCCGGCCGTCTCGATCCCAGTGGAGGTGATTCGCGCGATCGGGTCGGTGATCAGCTCGACGTTCTCGCGGTTGAAGGCCGACAGGAAGCCGTTGGAGAGCGTCGGGCGCTTGGCCGCCGGGCCGTGGGAGGGCGTCAGCGCGGCACGCGTGGCCCGGTCGCGCACGCGGGCGGCCAGCAGCGCGCGGTAGCCCGTGCGGGCCATGCCGTCGAAGACGCGCATGATCGGCCGGGCGAGCGAGGGCGGCGTCTGGGTCACCACCCGCAGGCCGGCCTCCACGCCGATCAGCCCCGCACCGTGAAGACCGGCGGCGACGCCGGGGATACCGAGTGCCGCCTTCACGACGCCCGGGACCGGCGCGTCGGGCTTGGGCAGGCACCAGACCGGCGTGCGCTGGTAGACGTCGAGGTGCGCGACCTCGCTCGCGATCGCCGGGACGATCTGCACCGAGCTCGCGCCCGTGCCGATCACGGCGACCCGCTTCTCCCGCAGCGTGACCGAGTGATCCCAGGCGTCCGGGCGCTGCAGCACGCCGTCGAAGTCGGCGAGCCCGGCGATGCCCGGGTCGGGCTTGGCGCGCAGGAACGCGCCGACGGCGGAGACCACGAAGCGCGCGGTGATCGTCTCACCCACCGCCGTTCGCAACCGCCAGGCGGACGCCTCGCCGTCCCATTCCTCGGCCACGATCTCGGTGTCGAAGCGGATCAGCGGTCGCAGCCCGAAGTCGTCAACCACTTGCTCGTGGTAGGCGAGCACGTCGGCACCCTTGGCGAACACGCGCGCCCAGTCGGGCTTGCGCGCGAACGAGTACTGGTAGGCCAGCGACGGGATGTCCACGCCGATGCCCGGGTACGCGTTGTCGCGCCAGGACCCGCCGACGCCGTGCGCGCGCTCGACGATCAGCAGATCGCTGACGCCGGCTTCGCGCAGGGCGATGGCGGCGGCGATCCCGCCGGGTCCGGCGCCGATGACGACGACGTCGATCACGAGTCCTGCCCGCCATCGCTCAGGGCCGGCGGCGCCGTCACGCCGCAGCCCGGGGCACGGGTCATCGCGCCGCGTCTCACCGTTGGCCTCTGGCTGAGCACGGTGCCACCGTAGGGGATGCTGACATTGATGTCAACCAGCTGAATGTGATATCAAAGGCTTGTGGCTCCAAACGACGCGCTCCCAATCCGTCGTATTGATCGAACGCGCCTCGAGCTCGCCGAGGCGCTGCGGACCGAACTCGTCGAGGCGGCGCTTGCGGAGTTCGCGGACCGGGGCTACCACCAGACCTCGATCGCACACATCGCCAAGCGTGTCGGGGTCAGCTCCGGCACCTTCTACAACTACTTCAAGGGCAAGCGCGAGATCCTCGACCACGTCATCGATGCGCTCCTGGAACGCATCATCTTGTTGCTGACGGGCCACAACGCGCCTGATGCGCCGTCCACGCTCGAGGAGTACGTCGCGCAGACGCGGCGCATCGTGGAGGCCCTGCACGATGCGTTCGAGGAGGACACGCGCGTCATGCGGATGCTGCTGCTGCAGTCGACATCGGTCGATGCCGTGCTCACGGAGCGGCTCTTCGGGCTCTTCGACATGGCCGCCGCGCTCACCGCGGGCTACCTCGACAACGGCGTGCGGCGCGGGTTCTTCCGCGCCGATCTGGACACCCGCGGTACGGCAGATGCCATCCTCGGGATCATCATCGCGGGCGGCGTCCGCTCGCTACGAGCTCCACTCGAAACCGACCAGCGACGCGCGCTGCACGAAGCCGCGATCCGGCTGGTGCTCGACGGCATCAGCGCCGCCCCGCGCCCCGCGGCAAGCGATGCGTAGACACCGGCGCATCGCGGTCGCCTCGGTGACAGCCGCCCTCTGCGCCCTGTTCGCTTCCGCCGCGACCGCGGACGAGGGCACGCCGCTCGGCCACGCAGGCCGCTGGATCACCGACCCGCAGGGCCGCGTGGTCGTCGTCCACGGGTTCAACGTGGTCGCCAAGACGCCGCCCTACTCGGCGGCCGCGGTGGGCGTCGGGGCGGACGACGCCGCGTTCCTGGCGGAGAACGGCTTCACGGCGATCCGGCTCGGGGTGATGTGGAAGGCGGTCGAGCCCAGCCCGGGCAACTACGACGAGCGCTATCTCGACCAGATCGAGGCTGTCGTCAACGCGATGGGCGCGGCGGGCGTCCGGACCCTGCTCGACTTTCACCAGGACAGCTTCAACGAGCGCTTCGGGGGCCAGGGCTTTCCCGACTGGGCCGTCCACGACGACGGCGTTCCCACCACGGGCGCGCCGATCGTCGATCCCGCGCAGCTGCGAGCTTGGGACAACTTCTACGCCGACGCGGGCGGCGTCCAGACGCGCTACCGGGAGTTCTGGGGCCACGTCGCCAAGCGCTTCGCCACCAACCCGGCCGTGCTGGGGTATGACCTGGTCAACGAGCCCAGCCCGGGAAGCGCACTCGCGGGGTGCGTGAACCCCGTGTCCTGCCCGTTCGATGCGCAGCTCGGCGCGTTCTATCGGCGCACGATTGCCGCGGTGCACAGCGTCGACACCCGCCACCTGGTGTTCTACGAGCCGAACATCGTCGCGGGGACCGGTGGCGGCTCGCAGATCCCCGACACCGGCGACCCGCTCGCCGGAGAGTCGTTCCACGCCTACTGCACGCTGAGCATCCTCGGTCCGAGCGCGCCCACCGGTGCTCGCGACAGCGCCTGTCCGCCGATCGAGGAGCAGGTCCTCGCGCAAGCCGACCAGCAATCCGAGGCGACGGGCGACGCGCTGCTGCTCACCGAGTTCGGGTCAACGCCGCACCTGCCCGAGGTCACGCGCGTGGCCGCCGGCGCCGACGCGCATCGCGTCGGCTGGATGCACTGGACCTACGTGCGCACCGGCGTCACCGACTTCGCCGGCACGCCTAGCCTCGTGCACGACCCGCGGCGGGCGCCCGCGGGCGACAACGTCGACGGCGCCCTGCTCAAGACGCTCGCACGCCCCCATCCCCTCACCGTCTCGGGCACCCCGCAGGCCTGGTCCTTCGATCCCGCCACGCGCACATTCACGATGCAGTGGACCCCGCAGCGCGCCGACGGCAACGGACGCTTCGCCGGCCGCGCCGCAACGGTGATCGCGACGCCCCCGGTCCAGTACCCCGACGGCTACCGCGTAGAGGTCGAAGGTGCCCGCGTCGTCTCCGCCAAGCGCTCGACCCGCCTGATCCTCCGTGCGCTCTCCGGGGCGTCGGCGATCCGGGTCACCGTGACCCCCGGCGCCGGGGTCTTCCCGCGCGTACGGCCGGGGCTGCGCGCACGCAGTTTCGCCAGGGGGCGATCGGTCACGACCCTCGGCACGCTGCGCCTCCCGCTCGGGGTCCGCCGTAGCGACGGATGCTCGGGCTATGTCTCGGTGCGGCTAGCCCTCGGTCGCAGGACCGTCGCGCGCCGCCGCGCCAAGCTCAGCCCCAACTGCACCTTCAGAGTGGCGGTCCGCGGTCTCCTCGGCCGCAAGTACACCCCGCTTCTGCGCGTCACCGAGCGGTTCGGCGGCAACGCGGTCCTCCTGCCCGTCGGGACCCGACGGCACCGGGTGCACCGGGTCGGATGAGCGCTATCCCGACATGACCGCATCCAACCAGATGGCGGGCCGCTGCTGGAAGGCCCCTTTTGATCCCTCCGTCAACAGCGCCGAGTAGGAGAACCTCTGGATGTTCATTCCACGCCACTCGCCCATCGATGCGTTCCCCGGGCCCCGCGCGCCGTCGCCCGTGCAGATCGCGTGCTGGTAGTTCACCCAGCACGAGTTCTGGAACCGACACGCCGCGACCTACGGACCGACGTTCCGCGTGCGCTTCCCCCCGCCGTACTCCCGGGTCGAGGGGGCGGCAATCAGCGGCCGGCCACCGCCGTGGGCGTGAGGATGGGGCGCCAGCGCTCGTAGTCGTCCGCGCTGACCGCCGCGTCTGCGAAGATCACGGGGTACAGATCAGGCAGGTCCGCGAAGCCGTTTGCGATGGCCTGGACGGGGTCCGCCGGCTGAGTGCGACGCAGGACGAACAACTCGGCCGTCAAGGCCTTGCGGAAATCTCCGCGGCGCGCCTGGAAGTCGGCCTCCACGGTCATCGCGGCGAGCGCAACCGCGTCGCCGGTGATGTCGGCCAGCCGCCGCGCCTGCTGGTCGCGCCGCGCGGCGCTCTGTTGCGAGAGCGCGTCGATCGCCCTGATGGCCTGCGTGATCGCCGCGCGCGCATGGTCGGCGAGATGCGCGACCGGTCCGTCCTGCACGGCGACGAGGCGCTCCTGCAGCGAATCGAAGATCGCCTCGTGGCCGGCCTGCTTGCCGATCGCCCGGCTCAGATCCAGGGCGCAGATGTTCGAGGTGCCCTCCCAGATCGGATTGACCTGGGCGTCGCGCAGCAGGCGCGGCGTGCCGAACGTGTTGATGTACCCGTTGCCGCCGAGCGTCTCGACGGCGGCACGGGCGAAGTCGACGTTCTGCTCGCCGGTGCGGTACTTGACCAGCGGCGCGAGCGTGCGGAAACGCAGCGCAGCCTGCTCGTCGCCCGCGTGTTCTTCGGCATCGAGCGCCGACGCGCACTCGAACGTCAGCGCGGTCGTCGCGGCCAGATCGACCTGCAGCCAGATCAGGCGCTCGCGCACCATCGGGAAGCTGTCGATCGTCGTGCCGAACGACCGTCGCCGTGCGGCGTAGGCGGCCGCCTCGAGGAACGCCCGGCGCATCACTCCCAGCGCCCCCACGCCGTTCCAGAAGCGGGTGTGGTTGAGCATCTCCGCCATGTAGCGCCAGCCGTTCTCCGGCTCGCCGATCAGGTGCGCTTCGGCGTCGGTCAAGATCAACTCGCCGGTCGGCACGCCGATCGTGCCCATCTTGTCCTTCAGGCGACGGATCGAGATGCCGTTGGGGGTGCCGTCGCTGCGCACGCGCGGCACAACGAACATGCCCAGGCCTCTCGTGCCGGGGGTATCGGGGGCCACGCGCCCGAGGGTGACGATCAAATCCGCGCCGCAGTTGGACGCGAACCACTTCTCCCCGTTCAGACGCCAGCCACCGTCCTGCGCGCGGTGAGCGCCGGTGCGCGTCGCGCCGACGTCCGAGCCGCCGGTGATCTCGGTGGCGACCTGCGCGACCTGCATCCGCGTGCACCGATCGGTCGAGACGATCGGCCCAAGGAACTCGGCGCGGTTCTCGTCGGTGCCGAAGCGCTCGAGCACCGCCACGGTGCCGTGCGCGAGCTCCAGCGGGCAGCAGAGCGCCATGTCCGCTTGGCCGACGAGGTAGTCCATCGCGGCCAGCAACACCACCGGCGCCCGGCCGTGCCGCCCAAGCCGCTCGGGGTCGTGGTTCCACCCGACCAGCCCGAAGTCGAAGACCTCGTCGCGGTTGGCCAACCAGTCGGGGTGATGCAGCACGCGCGAGACGTCGCGTCCGAAGCGATCGTGGCGCTCGAGCTCGTGGCCGACGCGGTCATAGACCTCCGCTCGCCGGACGATCTCGTCTCCGCAGCGCGAGCCCAGCTCGTGCAGAGCGGCCGAAGCCCAGCCCATCACCTCCTCGCCGACGTGCAGCTCCAGCGCCGCGGCGAGGTCACGATCCAGCGCGTAGTAGTCCAGGGGCCCGGCCGGGTCGACGGTGCGATAACGACTCGGGCTCTCGGTGGCGTCGAGCGCGTAGTCGGGATACATCTGGGTCCCGGGCGCGTCGCGCTCGGGGTGCACCATGCGCAGGCTCGGGAGCTGCGTGTCGGGGTCAAGCAAGGTCACAGGCGCCTCTCTTCAGCTGACGTTGACAGGTTCGTAGAGGCTGAGGACCAGCTCGACCGTCGCATCGGTGCTCGCGGCGGTCAGCGCCGCGCCGAACGCCGCCTGCTCCAGGCACACGCCCAGCACCGCGGTCCAGAAGCCTCGCGCTTCGGTCGCCGCGCTCGTGCGGATCCGCCAGCCGTGGCGCGCCAGCGTCTCGACGTTGGCGCGCTCGCCCTCGCCGTAAAGACGCTCGAACACGTCCCTCGCGCGCGGCGCGAGGTCCGGGTGGGTCCGCACCAGCAGCACGGCCTCGGCGAAGAACAGCAGCGCCGGCGACTCCAGGGCCGTGCGAACCAGCGCGCGGACGTGGGTGTGCGGTGTCCGCGTGCGCGCCGCGGCCTGCTCGACCTCGCTCGCCAGATGCAGCACGTCGCGGCAGGCCGCCTCGACAAAGAGCGCCTCCTTGGTGCCGAAGTAGTAGCCCAGCTGGCTGGGGAACACCCCGGCCTCCGCAGCGATCTGCGGCTTGGAGACCCCCGTCAGCCCGCGTTCGCGAAATTGCCGGCTCGCCGCGTCGAGAATCGCGCGCCGGGTCTCACGACCGGCGGCATAAACCCCTCGCTTGCTGACCGGTTCGCCCATGCGCGAGATTGAGGCCGGTAGCCCGGCGGCGAGATGAGCAGATGGATCGAGCGCGACCACGACGTTGTACAATGTTGTCGACACGACTAGATTTGTCAAGACTTAATCGAGTCTTCACGCGGGCACGAGCCGACAAGCGTCCGGCCAGGATTCCTCGAGGTCAGACCCGTGGTGCGGGATGGAGCCGGATTTTGTGCGCAGCGCCGCGGCGGATCGTCTCAAGGCGCTCGGCCATCACGACCGCCTTCGCATATGACCGAGCAGCGCTCCATCCGCGCGATGAGCTCCTCGGGCAGGACAAGCATCACCGTCGAGGGCGCCGCCAGCCCGTCGGCCGCCCCGCACGCCGCGACGAGGACACCTTCGGCGTCGCCGGCAGCCGCGACGGCCTCGCCGAGGCGCTCGACGTCGCCGGCATCGACCGGCCGATCGGCGACGCGGACGCGCACGCGGCGTGGGCGCCACAGCGGCCGTGTCTCGAGCACGAGCTCGTCGTAGGCCACCGGCCGGTGGACCTCTACCACCCGGCTGCCGGTCTCGGTGAGCAGGAGCTGGGTGAGCTTTGCGACGCTCGTCGCGGTCAAGGCTGGCGAGGTCGTCAGGCGAGAAGCGCCGCTGAGGCTGGGTGGCTCGGCGCGCGGCCGGCAGGTCGGCCATCAGGCTTCCTCCTCGGCGCCCAGCCCGAGACCCCGCGCCGCACGCAGGACGTCGTCAACGTAGCCCTGCGCGTCGGCCGCCGCATCGTCCAGCTCTCCCGGCGCGGCGGGCTCGGCGATCGTGAAGCCGGCGGCTCGAGTGGGGCCGAGTCCGTCAGGTCCGTCGAAGTCGCGAGCCAGGAGACGAATTGCACGCGCGACGATCGACGCGTGGCGCTCGGCGTGGGTGGCGAGGCGCTCGGCGATGGCGCGCCCGCGCCCGGGTGAGTGGCGAACGACGTAGACGAGGTCGTAGGCGTCCTTGGGCTCGCCGCGGTCGCCGAACGCGAGGGCCTTGAGCACCACGAACGCGGCCGGGCCGCAGATCGGGATCGTCCGTCGCGCTCGCTCGCCCTTGAGCGTGTGTCCGTCGAGGTCGACCTCAACGCGCTCGTCGAAGGCGAGCTCGAGTCCCGGGGTGACGAGCGCGCCGAAGTCGGGCTGCAGGTTCTGCACGCGCAGCGTGGCCGCCTGCTCGGGCGCCGGGGGCATGAGGAAGTCGACGGTCACCTTCAGCTCGCCCAGGCGCCAGCGCTGCACGGTCGGGTTGCCGGCGTCGTTGGTGTCCGGGGCGAAGCCTTCGGTGCGCAGCCGGGCGCTGATCTCGGTGTAGCGCTCGTCATCGAGCAGCGCGAGGGCGAGCCCGATGTCGAGGTCGTTGGTCCCCGGGTGACGCGGGTCCTCGCCGTCGCCGGTGTCGCGCACGCTGTCGATGAGCAGCGCGGGGACCAGCCCGCCGACGATGCAGACGTCGTCGAGGTAGGCGCCGAGCGTGACGGCCACGGTCAGGCACGCGGCCTTGGCCTGCTCGAACTCCTCCCGTCCGTAGCCGGAGCGGTGGCGAGGTTTTCAGCGGGCGGCATGCCACAGCCGCCGTTCGTTTCGTAGCTGCTCGGCGGCTTCGTTGGCCCGTTCGGGCAGGTGGCCGAGGTCGAGGTAGACCTGCACGGGCGCGACGCAGGGCAGCCCGTCGACGCTGTGCTGTCCGTCGAAGACCCCACGGTCGTCAGGGCCAATGAGCTGGACGTTGGCGCCGCGATCGTTGCGGCGCAGCTCGACGGCGTCGCCGGCCGCGCGCGGGTCGCCGGTCACATAGACGCTGACCAGGCGAAAGCGCGCGAACCGGTCGAGTGCCCAGGCCGCGGGCAGCCCCGTGAACGCGTGGTCGATCCCGCTGTCGTCCAGCTGCTCGTGAAGCTCGCGCGCGAGCTCGACGCCGCTGCCGGTGAGGTGGCCGGTGACGACGTCGTGGCGATCGAAGCGGTAGTCGTCGGTCCAGGCGTCGAGGAGCAGGCCGGGGTCGCGCGGGCGAAGCCGCGAGCCGTCGCGGGCGAGCAAGTCGTCGTCGTCGAGGCGCCGCACCACCCGCGAGACACGGCCGGCATCGAGATCGGTGTGCGCGGCGAGTTCCTTTTGCACCCACCACCGCTCGGGGTCGAGCAGCAGGGCGCGAGCCACGCGCGAGCTCTTGGGCGCAAACGGCGAGGACGGACGGCCACGCACGCCGAATTGGTTGGCCCGACCCTGCACCCAGACGTACAGCTCGGCGGCGCGTAGCGACGCGTTGCCCGACAGGTCGATCCAGTTCAGCTGACGCTCGGCCGCGGCCTTGGCCCCGGCGGGCGTCATGTAGGGAACCACGAGCACCGGCACGGCATCGGGCAGGCTCCGCGCCGCGAGCTGATCGGCGGCGGCGGCCACCGTTCCCGGACTGCTCGACGCCTTCGCCTCGATCGCCCACCGGCGACCGCCGGCGTCGATCAGGACGTCGATCGCACGGTCTGCGTCCTCGGGGATGAGCGCGTGCGCGGGAACGGGCTCGTCGAAGAGCTCGGCAATGATGCCGGGCAGACGGTGGAACGCTTCTCGCTCGAACTTGGTCGCTTGCATGGGCGGGTGCCGTTGTCAAAATCGGGCAACTCGTCCAATTTTGACAGCTAGATGTCTAAAAGCAAGAGCTTGCGCTCTCAGGCAGGGTCAATGTATAAGGCAATACGGGGCGCTGGTGGGGCTCGGAGGCTAGCCTGCCGCGACCGCATGCTCGCCAAGTCGACGGTCCGTACGGCCGGACCCCTGCGCGAAAGGCAGAGCCCGCTCACGGGCCGCAGGTTGTCGCCGTCTCGCCGTGGTGAGGCCGGGAGGCCCTGTTGCAGACATGCCGCGACCACAACAGGCGCCTGATCCGTCCCCATAGCCGTCCCCACAGCCAGGTGGGCAGCCCGGAATCCTAGTGGTGACGGGCTACTTGACGAGTTGACCGACCGCCTACGGAACCGAAGGTCAGAGGTTCGAATCCTCTCGGGCGCGCTACAAAAGGCCTCCAAATGGAGGCCTTTCTGTTTGTCGCACCAGACTACAGAATTGCTTTCTCTCCGTTTTTTCTCGCGAAGCCTCTCGACGAGAGCAAAGCATTGGTGCGTAAATGGCGCGTGGCGTTCTGCCCGGCCTGACGAGAGAGCAAGTCGCAGGGCTCGCGCAGCCGACTGCGCTGCGCGAGAGCGAGGTCTAGGAATGCGAGGTGAGCCCGAAGGCAGTAGTCGCTCAAACGCATCGCAGAAGTGGAATCCACCGACGAACTTGACGATGGCGATCAACTGGACGTCAGCGAGCCGATGGGACCGCACGACTGACGGCACAGCTCAGCGACGAGGACTACAGCGCGATCTCTTCTGCGGCCTTCGACGCAGTCGTGGTTGCCGTCCCGTCCCGCGACGCATGGGAACTCGCCGGTGACGACCATTTCGCCAAGGGCGAGCGCGTGCGCAGACTTGTAGATACGGCCTTGTCAGACGCGGCCAACGTCGATGCGCTGCGTGAGGCGGCGAAGCTCACGTACGAGCTGGCCGCGGTGGTCAACTACTACGCGAACGAGGGGGACGGGGGAGCGGACACGGTTCAGAACGAGATCGAAGGCGTGATCGATGCCGTCGACATCGACGACGTCGAGCCTGCGCTCCGCGCCGACTTGGAGGAGACGCTCACCCTCCTCAACCGCGGCGGCTGGCAAGTCGAACGCGGCTTTCCCGGCTACGGATGGCGCCTGGAAGAGTTCGCTGGGATGGTCCTCGCAGACCTAGTCGTGTTCGGCCAATGGCGCACACATATCGCCGCTGCCAGGACCGAAAAGACGTGACACGCCTGCTGGGAGGTGAACGTCACGATCGCGTCGCGTGCTGCTGAGCGTGATCACGGTTTCCTCCCCATCTTCGATCACAAGATTTCCCCCGGTGGCTGAGGCGTAGTCGGGTCGAGGTGGCGGACAGAGGTGAGCCCCGGAGGGGCGATCCTCTGTCCCGCCACCTCGAGCGCGCGGTTCTGTCGGGGACCCCCTCCAGGGTCGGTGGTGCTTGACGCCATCGACAAGGGAAGGGGTCCCGAGGGGATGCTCACACAGGAGGACGACGTGGAGATTCATGCGTTGCATGCGAGGGGTTGGTCTGTGTCGGCGATCAGCCGTCATATCGGTCGGGACCGCAAGACGGTCGCCAAGTACGTCAAGGCCGGGCCGGACGGTGTGCGGCGCCCGGCGGCGGTCAGCTGTCTTGAGCTGTTCCGGGGGTACATCGAGGCGAGGTTCGTCGACGATCCGCATCTGCCCGCGGTGACGCTGCACGAGGAGCTCAGGGCCGCCGGGTTGACCAGGTCATATCCGACGTTGGTGCGGGAGCTGCGGCGCTTGCAGCTGCGGCCGGTGTGCCTGGTCTGCCAGCACCGGCGGGGGCGGGCGGTGACCGTTCAGATCGATCATCCGGCCGGCGAGGAGATCCAGTGGGACTGGCTGGAGCTGCACCAGACCCCGTGGGAGCGGCCGGCCTACCTGCTGGTCGGGGTGTTGTCGCACTCGGGGCGGTGGCGTGGCGTGTTCTGCGAGCAGATGACCTTCGGTCATCTGGCCGGGGCGATGCACGAGATCCTCACGGCCCTGGGCGGCACACCCAGGGTGTGGCGGGTGGATCGGATGGCCACCGCGGTGGTCCCGGGGACTGACCGGCTGAATCCGCAGCTGGCGCAGATGGCCAAGCACTACGGCGTGAACGTTCACATCTGTCCGGCGCACCGCCCGCAGCGCAAGGGGGTGGTGGAAGCGGCGATCAAGTACATCGGCCAGCGGTGGTGGCGCACCGCAAGGGTCGAATCGATGCTGCAGGCCCAGCAGTCGCTGGACACGTTCGCCGTCACCGTGTCTGACGCGCGAGGCCGCGGGGAAGGCACGGTCGGTCAGCTCGGCCAGACGGAGGTGCTCAGGGCGTTGCCGGCACTACCGTTCCCCGCGCAGATCGTCTGCGAGCGGGTCGCCTCACGCAGCGCGCTGGTCGCCTTTGAGGCCAACTGGTACAGCGTGCCCCCGGGCTATGCCGGCCAGCGCCTGCAGGTCCGCGCCCGAGTCGGCGAGGGGCACCTGCAGATCCTCACGCTCGACGCCCTGAAGGTCGCCACCCACCGCCGCGCTAGGGCCGGTGCCCGGCAGACGATCCGCACCGGCGAGCACGACCGGGCGCTGCAAGCCGCGGTGCTGGACGCGTTCACCACCCAGCCGGCCTGCAAGAACAAGGCAAACCGGCCGCCGAGCGACGATGCACTGGACCAGCTGGCCCGCCTGCACCAGCCCGACAGCGAGCAGCCGGCGCTCGTGTCGCTGACCGAGTACGCCAAGCTGGCGCAGGCGTGCTGATGAGCTGCGAACGCAGCCTCGCGCACGCCAGCATCGACCCCGCCGGCGAGCTGTCGCTGCACGGCGGCCTGACCGCCGCGATCGTGCTGACGCTCACCGACCCCGAGCCCGGCACCCTGGACGACGGTACCCCCGCCTGCCACCAGCCCGACATCAGCTGCCTGCTGCGACCCGCAGAGGCGATCACGCTTGCGCACACCCTGACCGCCCTGGCCCACAGTGCCTGGGCCGAAAAGAAGGAGGCGGTCCGGTGAGCACCGACACGATCTATCAGCAGCTGCGCGGCCACCTGGCCTACCTGAAGCTCACCGCCGCCGCCGACGCGCTCGCACCGGCCCTGGAAGCGGCTGAGCGGGAGAAGCCCGGCTACACCCAGTTCCTGCACGACCTGCTCAAGACGGAGGTCGACGCGACCGAACAGCGACGCCTGGACGGTCGCATGCGCTTCGCCAAGCTCCCCGCCCACAAGACCCTGCAGCAGTTCGACTTCGCCGCCCAACCCACACTGGACCGACGCCAGGTCCAGGACCTGGCCACCCTCAGGTTCATCGAAGACAAGGCCAACGTCCTGCTCATCGGACCACCCGGCGTCGGCAAAACCCACCTGGCCATCGCGCTCGGCCACCAAGCCGTGCACGCCGGCTACCGCGTCTACTACACCACCGCCGCTGACCTCGTCGCCCGAACATCCCGCGCAGCGATGGACGGCCGCTGGGCCAACACCATGCGCTTCTGGGCCGGACCGCAGCTGCTCATCATCGACGAGCTCGGCTACCTCCCCATGCCCGGCGAAGCCGCCAGCCACCTCTTCCAAGTCATCAGCCGCCGCTACGAACACGGCAGCATCATCCTGACCACCAACCGCGGCATCGCCGACTGGGGCCACATCTTCGAAGACACCACCGTGGCCACCGCCGTCCTGGACCGCCTCCTCCACCACGCCTCGGTCCTCTCGGTGACCGGCGACAGCTACCGAATGCGCCGCCACCGCGACGCCATCAACGCCCTCCGACCCGCCCTCACCGGAGCCCCGCCCAGCACCCCATCACCTGGGGAATTCCCATGATCGAAGGTGGGGAATTCCCGTGATCCTTGACACTGCCTCGAGGAGGCAGCCTCGCCCTACGCAACAACCGGGCGATTGGGCGATACGAGGTCCGTCGGCCGCCTGGCCGGTCGTAAAGCCCCCTGCCTGTCGCTCGTGCTCCGGGCTGGGTAGTCGACGGTCGCCTGGCCCTGCCCGAGTGCGACGGCAATGCCCCGGTCACGTGCGCGATGCCGTTCTTCAGCGTCGTGGGCGCCGCCTCGTCGTGGCGATCGCGCAGGTTCAGGACGATCGTCTGCAACCCGGGCGCCGCGGCAAGAACGAACGGATCGCCGCTCCGCTCCGCCGTCTGCAGCGGTTGCCCGGCCCGCCGGTAGGCGCTGCAGGGCTGGCTGCTCATGGGCATCGCCCTGAGCACTCATGCTCCGGCAGCGGCCGTCGGTCACGAGGGGCATCCGACCGAGGCGCGTCCCGCCTCCGACGATGATCCGCTTCGCGTCGAGCCGCGGGCAACGGGCGGGCCGCCGCGGCTCGTCTACAAGTCGTCGGACGATGCCGCGGTCGAGTAGGTCATGGCCAGCAGGGCGTTCGACCGTGCGCGTTGGCAGATCGACCCGGCGCTCAGCGGCGACCGGGCGCGCGCCGTCCACGACGTGTTCGCCGTCGACCCGTGCGGCCAGCCGCTCGGCGAGCTGGCGCAGAGCCTCGGGCTCTGGACCTAGCCCTGGCCCGCGGTTGTCTCAGACCACCTGTGTGGTGGTCTCCCAGAGGCCGACGCGCCGCGCGTCTTGCGGCGCCTCGGACTCGGCGTACATCAGGCTCGCGAGCTCGAAGGACCGGAATTGCCAGATCGCGGCGTCCATGTGGTTGGCGTTGAAGAGGCCGAGGTCGCTGAGCAGGCGGAAGTCGCTGACGGTGAGTCCGGTGACGCGCTCGAAGAGGTCGGTGTCGATCGACTCGATCACGTGCTTGAGCGCCTCCTCGCGGACGTCGGTGACGTACATGAAGACGGGGATCTTCGCTAGGAACTTCTGGAGCTTCCCGCGGATCTCCTTGCGCCTCTTCGCGGTCTCGCTCTGTTCGCGCCTCTGCGCAGGGTTGAGCTTGCCGCCCTGCTCCCGCTTGGCCTTCTTGAGCAGCTTTGTGGAGGTGACGACCTGGGGGCCGTTGTGGACCAGGGCGCGGAAGTCCTCGATCTGTTCCAGGGTCGCCAGGAGCTCCGGGTGCGCCAGCACGGCGCTGATGGTGCGCTCGTTGACGTCGACCAGCAGCGGTGAGTTCCAGCGCTGCGCGAGCGCGGTCGCGCCGATGCCGGCTGTCGCCCACTCCAGCACCGCCTCGGCGTCGAGCCGCGACATGGCGCCGCCCTCGAACCCATAGATCGGCAGGTGGTTCAGCAGCTGCCCGATGGTTTGCGATGCCGTGGTGTCGCCCGAACTGGCCAGCCGGATCCCGTATTCGGCGACAAGCTGAAGCGCGCGGTTCGGGTCGAACTCGAAGACGTAGCAGGTGGGCTTGAGCACGCGCCGCTCGCCGTTGGGCATCGGGTCGCTCCAGGGCGACTGGACGCGGAAGGCCGCCTGGAAGTAGGACTCGGGCGCCTTCAGGGAGCGCAGCATGAGGATCGCGCCCCAGGGCGCAACCGTGACGCCGGTCATCAGCTTGCCGCAGGACAGCGTGACGGAGCCGGACCGCGATTCGTGGTCGGCCGCCTCGATCGCGTCCAGCACCGGCGGCTTGGCGTCCGCGCCCGCGCCGACATGATTGCCGGCCGCCACCACGACCTCGTAGTCCCGGAACGCGGGGTGCTTGGAGAGCATGTCGCGCATCGCGACGCAGGAGCCGACGTCGGGCATGTACCAGACGGCATGCCGGATGGCGTCGCTGAAGACCGGCGACTCGTAAGGAAACGGCGCCTTCTGACCGGCGACGATCTCCATCTTCATCTGGTCGGAGAGCTTGCCTCGGAGCATGTTGAGGAACTCCGAGACGCGGCCCGGGTCCTCGAACTCGTAGCCGTGGGCGCCGTCTGTCTTCTTCGCTTTGAAGTACTCGTTCAACGAGAACCCGTCGAACTCGCCGTCGCCCGCCCAGTTGGCGGCCTCCTCACCGATCCGGTAGCAGTACATCTCCATTCCGGGGAGGTCGATGTACGGATTGGGGCGGTCTGGGTTGGCCCAGCTCGCCTTGGCCTCCTGTTCCTGGGGATAGGTCCAGTTGAAGACCTGGTCCTCGGTGAACTCGCCGTTGGTAATCGCTCTGAACGGGGTCCCAGAGAGGTAGAGGTAGTGGGCCGCCTTGAGCCCGAGGTCATCCCCGGTGACCTGCTCGTCGGGCTCCTCGCTCTCCGCGAGCGACTTGTCGGCTGGGTCGTAGAGGTCGCGTGCGTTGTCGCGCCACGCGCCGAAGTGGTACTCGTCGATGACGATGCAGTCCCAGTCGATGAGGTACAGCAGCTCGTTGTGCTGCTTGATCTCGCCGTCGGGCGTCTTTCCCGCCAAGTCTTGGAACGACGCGAACCACGCCAATGGCGAGTCGCCGTCGGCCAGCTCCATCTGGCGGTCTGACGGGGTGTCGCGGTCGACGAAGTGCCAGTCCTCGAAGTCGACGTGGCTGAGGAGGTCGTCGCGCCAGGCCGACTGCACGGCTGGCTTGTAGGTGAGGACCAGTACGCGCTTCCATCCCAGTTCCCGCGCGAGCTGGTAGGCCGTGAACGTCTTGCCGAAGCGCATCTTCGCGTTCCACAGGAACTTCGGGGCACGTCCGGAGTCCTGCTGCTGCTTGGCGATGAAATAGCCCGCAGTGAGGGAGACAGCTCGCTCCTGTTCCGGTCGCATCGTCCAGTCGGCCGTGCGTTCGGAGTGAAATCTCTTGCCGTTTCGCACCGCGACTAGCGCAGCCTTGATCTCGTCGATCGTCGTCGCGAACCACTCGCCTTCGACTCGCCGAATGCCCGCCTCGGTCAGAACGCGATGCACGTCGCCGTCGCGGAACACGGTTCCGTCCTTGCGGACGGCCGGCTCGTCGAAGTAGACAGTCACGCCCCGCAGCCCGGGGTACGCCTGTTGGAGTTGCTCCTGGACACGCACGGCGGCCGATGCCCTCGAGGTCTCGCCAATCTTGATGAGCCCGGTCCCCTTGACCCGGGAGCTGCCGACGTTCCGGGTCCACCGCTCCGAGCTCTTGCCGGGAAGCGTATAGGCGTAAAGGCGCCGCGGGATCCCGGGCGAGCCGACGGTTTCCTCGACGCCGATGTCGATAAGCGGCGCGCTCACGCGACGACCCCCTCCGACTCGGCCATCTCGCCGGTCGGGTCCATTTCTCGGACCTGCGACTCGATGAACGCAACCTCCTCAGGGCTAAGCGCGTATCGCTCATACAGCGCCTTGTCGTCCCACGTGCGATCCAGGGGGACGTCGGGCACGAACCCGTAGACGTCGCGCGCGGCGTCCTGAGTGGACTTGCGCAGCGACACTAGGAACCGCACGAAGCGAGTGCGCAGATAGGCGGCGTAGCGCTCCGCGTCGCGCTTGGACGAGAACCGCCCGGCAACCACGTAGGTCTCGGTGCACGCGGTCTTCGGGCCCGTGACGATCGGCCGGCTCAAAAACTGCAACTCGACCGCGGCGCTCGTGCCCTGCACGCGCGTCGTCAGCACCTTCCAGTCGTCTACCCAATCCACGCGCGAGGGGATCTCCGCTCGCTCGACCCAGGAGATCTTGCGTGAGCCGTGCAGCTTGACAGGGTCCTTCAGCTTCGCGGGCGACGCGGCGCCGTGGAAGAACGTCCGCAGCCCGAACGGCTTGTGGACTGACACCCGGGCGTCGAGCTTGGGCTCGGGGTTCCCGTCGACGCGGTAGCTCATGACCTTGTCGAGGATCGAGACCGCCTCGTTGCGGCGGATCAAGACGTCGTAGACGTCGAGGTCGCGCTCGACGGGTGGGCCGACTGGCTCGCCGTCCCACATCGTCTGGATCGAGCAAAGCCCATGGTGCTCGCGATCCCAGAGAAAGTAGGAGACCCCTCCACGGATCTTCACGCCGGGGAAGCAGTCGTAGAGCTTCGGGAAGTCGACCAGGGCGCGGATCCGCTGGTCGGCCAGCATCTTGGCTCGGAACTTGTCCAGTCCCTTCCCGCCCATGAACCACCGGGAGGGCGTGATCATCAGCACGTAGCGCGGGTCCATGTCGATCGCCGCGTTGACGAAGTGGTGGTAGACCGGCGTGGCGCTGGCGTTGTGGCCGCCGTCGTCGATCTGGTAGGGCGGGTTTCCGACGATCACGTCGAACTTCATGGGGGCCATCTCCTGGGTGGGGTATGCGCCGTGGATGAACGAGTACGCATAGTTCTCTCGCCTCTCTCCACGTTCGAGCTTCTCCGGTGCTCTGCAGGCCGCGCAGCGGCCGTCGACGAAGTCGTGCTCGGCCGCCACGAACGGCAGGTTGCCTTCGGGCAAGTCGAACTTGACGACGGAGTACTCGCCTGAGGCGTCGCGCGAGTAGTAGAGGCTCCGACGCGAGATGTGTCCGGTCATTTCGGTGATTGACGTGCCCCACAGCATGTTGCGGAAGACGTGCTCCCGCCGCTTTTCGAAGTCGGGCTCCCATGTCGCGAGGGCCTCTAGCAGTCTGGCGGCGGCCTCGCGCAGGAACACGCCGGACTTGCTAAACGGGTCGAGCCACCGGTAGTTGGGCTGCGACCACGCCTCGGCGGGGAGGAGGTCGAGCATCTCCCTGGCGAGCTTGGGAGGGGTGGGGACCTCGTCGTTGGACAGCTGCGCGAGGCAGTCAAGGATGTCCGGAACGTGCTGGGTTCGCGGCCGCAGGGACATCGATCAGGCCCCCCGGTCGTCGGTCGCGACGGGACCAGGGTTGTCCCCAAGCTCGGAATAGTGCACCGGGCGCGCGTCGCGCTTCGGAGCGAGTGTCGAGAATAGGTCGAGCCCGCGGGAGGACTCGTCGAGGAACGACCATTCGCGCGTGAACGTCCCCGCCCGCCCGGGCTGGTAGGCGACGACCTCGATGCTCGCGACGTCGGCGAGCGTGTCGCGGCAGATGAGGTTGGTCGCGAGGATCGCCTCGGCCGCGTCGACGAACGCCGTGGACGCCGGTTTGGTGTTCAGATCGTTGTCGAGGTGTGAATTGAGGGGCTCCGGCCCTCGATGTAGGTGGCCCGAGACGCGTTTGGGTGCTTGAGCGGGGGGTTTGCACGGTGAAGCGGTGATCAGGTGACGCGCACGGGCCGCGACCTAGGCTGCGGGGTGTTCTAGGTCCTGCAATCCGGAGG
>JBBSUL010000019.1:0-33985 GCA_038234375.1 Solirubrobacterales bacterium
CACGAGAACGACGGCACGTTCAACCTCATGGGCGGCCTGCGGACCTCGATGGCCACCTGCGGCTACCAGGACATCGCGGAGTTCAACCGCGCGGAGCTGATGATCGCCCCCTCCCTGCAGACCGAAGGCAAGCTGCTGCAGCAGGCCCAGCAGGTGGGTATGGGCTCGCGGGGCGCCTCGGCCTCCCCGTCCCGTCCGGACGCCGACGGCGACGGGGCGGGCAAGACGCCGGCACTGGCGGAGACGACCGCTTGAACCACCCGGACTCCGTCGTCACGGCGGCGACCGCGGCCACCGAGCTGGCCGACGAGTCGGCGCCGCTGAACGTCCCGCGCGACGTGGACGAGGTCGTCGTCCTGGACTACGGCGGCCAGTACTCGCAGCTCATCGCCCGGCGCGTGCGCGAGTGCGGCGTGTTCAGCGAACTGCTGCCACACAGTGTCGGCCCCGAGGAGGTTGCGCGCCGCAAGCCCAAGGGGCTGATCCTCTCCGGCGGCCCCGCGTCGGTGTGGGCGCAGGGCGCCCCGTCACTGGATCCGGGGCTGCTCGAGCTCGGGATCCCGGTGCTGGGCATCTGCTACGGCATGCAGCTGGTGGCCACCGCTCTCGGCGGGGACGTGCAGAGCGCCGAGGTGGGGGAGTTCGGGCGCTCGACGCTGACGGTCACCGAGCACGGGCGCCTGCTGGCGGGCCTGCCGTCCGAGCAGGCGTGCTGGATGTCGCACCGCGACACCGTGTACGCGCCGCCGCCGGGCTTCACCGCCCTGGGCTCCTCGACGGTCTCACCCGTCGCCGCGTTCGAGTCCGTCGAGCGCGCGATCTACGGCATCCAGTTCCACCCCGAGGTCGTCCACACGCCGTTCGGACAGGACATCCTCAAGACCTTCCTCGGCGACGTGTGCGCGTGCGATCTGACCTGGAGCGCCGCGTCGATCGTCGAGGAGCAGCTGGCCCGCATCCGCGCGCAGGTCGGCGACCAGCAGGTCATCTGCGGCCTGTCCGGGGGCGTGGACTCCAGCGTCGCCGCGCTGCTCGTCCACCGCGCCGTCGGCGACCAGTTGACCTGCGTCTTCGTCGACCACGGGATGATGCGCAAGAACGAGGGCGACCAGGTCGTCAAGACGTTCCGCGACACCTTCAAGGTCCCGCTCGTCGCCGTCGACGCCGAGGAGCGGTTCTTGTCCAAGCTCGCCGGGACCAGCGAGCCGGAGGCCAAGCGCAAGATCATCGGCACCGAGTTCATCCGCGTCTTCGAGGAAGAGGCGCTGAAGCTCATCGACCCGGCGCGCGGGGGTGACGGCGACGGCGCCAAGTTCCTCGTGCAGGGCACGCTGTACTCCGACGTCATCGAGTCCGGTGGCGGCACCGGGACCGCGACGATCAAGTCCCACCACAACGTCGGCGGGCTGCCCGAGGACCTGAGCTTCGAGCTCGTCGAGCCGCTGCGTGCCCTGTTCAAGGACGAGGTCCGCGCCGTCGGCGCGGAGCTCGGGCTACCCGAGCGGCTGGTCTGGCGCCAGCCGTTCCCCGGCCCCGGACTGGCCATCCGCGTCGTCGGCGGCGAGGCCACCAAGGAGCGCCTGGACCTGCTGCGCGACGCCGACGCCATTCTCCAGGACGAGATCCGCCAGGCCGGCCTGTACCGCGACCTGTGGCAGTCCTTCTGCGTCCTGCCCGACGTGCGCACCGTCGGGGTCCAGGGCGACGAGCGCACGTACGGCTACGTCATGGTCATCCGCGCCGTGACCAGCGACGATGCCATGACCGCCGACTGGGCCCGCCTGCCCTACGACCTGCTCGAGCAGATCGCCGCGCGCATGATCGGGGAGCTGCGCGAGGTCAACCGGGTGGTGCTGGACATCACGAGCAAGCCGCCGGGGACGATCGAGTGGGAGTAGTGCTCCGCTCGCCTAGCGGCTCGCGGAGCATTGCGAACGCTCGCCCAGGGGCTCGTGGACGCCTCGCCTGGCGGCTCGGCGTCCATTGCGAACGCTCGCCCAGGGGCTCGCCTTCGCGGCTGTGGGGTTCGTGATCGCTGCGGTGCACGGCTGGGTGGAGTCTCGTTGATGTAGGGCAGCACTCAGGCTCCGAGGAGTCCGGGCCTGCGGTGCGGCGGGGGCTGGGTGGAGTCTTGGTGTCGTATCGCAGCAGTCAGGTTCCGCGGAGCGCGGCCGCCCGGCGGGACCGCTCGGCGGCGCGGCGAGCGTGCTCGGGGACGCGCTACGGCTTGCCCATGGGCACCCGGAAGCCGTGCCGCGGCGGCAACCGGCTGGGATGGCCACACACAGACCCGAAACGGTCCCTCTGTGTCGCCACCCCGACGCACGACCTTGGTGCTGTACGGCGGTGGTACACTTTTGGCATGCCGACGAAGCACCCCCGCCATGCGGTGACCGAGACGCCGCCGGTTCGCGCGGCGCTCGACGAGCTGCGCTCGCGCGGCATCGACTTCACCCTCGGTGAGCTCGTCGTCCGCGGGGCCCAGGCGCGCCTGGCCGACAGCGCCGGCGAGGCCGAGCGTGCGCAGCTGCGGGCTCGTCTGGTCGTCGCGCTGCGCGACGGCACGCACGGACTGGACCCGGGCGTCCTGGACGAGGTTCGTGAGCAGGGCTGGACCCGGTCGACGTGAGCGGCCTGGCCCTGTTGGACACGTCGGCGTGGGCGCGCTTGGCGGACGGCAGGCTCGGCGGGAGCGACGCCGATCGCGTGCTGGACGCCATCGCGTCCGGTCAGGTCGCGATGACCGAGCCGCTGATGCTCGAGATCCTGTACGCCGCGCGCCACGCGACGAGCTTCGCGTCGCGGCAGGCCGAACTGGCCGCCTTGCCGTTGCTGTCGCTGGATGACCGTGTGGCCGCCCGTGCGTTGGCCGCCCAAGCCGACCTCGCGCGCACGCCGAGCGTGTCCCACCGCGTCAAGCCGGTCGATCTGCTCGTCGCCGCCGTGGCGGACGTGCATGAGGTCGACGTGCTGCACTACGACCACGACTACGACGTGCTGGCCGAGCACACCCTGCTGCGCTTCCGCAGCGTCTGGGCTGCGCCTCGCGGCTCGGCCGGGTGACGAGCGCCGCACCACGGGCGCGCACGTCTCGATGGCCGCTTCCGCGGAAGCGGCGACACTCCGGGCCGCGATGTCAGCCCGAACGCTCGACGAGATCGGCGAGCACCGAGAGGTCGCGGACCGTCTGCGCCCCGGCCGGCGCCTCGCCGACGAGTTGCCGTTGGACCCAGACCGCCTGCAGCCCCGCGTCCAGCGCGCCGGCCACGTCCGTCTGCAGGTCGTCGCCGGCGTGCAGGACGTGCTCGGGAGGTTCGCCGAGGCGCTCGCAGGCCACCTCGTAGACGCGGGGGTGCGGCTTGCCGACCCCGACGTCGTGGGCGGCGACGCACCCGGGGAACCAGCGGGCCACGCCCGTCAGCTCCAGGTCGGCGTTCCCGTTGGTGATCGCCAGCAGCGGGACACAGGCGGCGAGGCGATCCAGTGCGGCGGCCGTGTCGGGGTACAGGTCGACCTGCTGGCGGACCGCGTAGACGACGTCGAACGCAGGCTGCGTGAGCGCGGGGTCCTCGCCGGCGGCCTCGAGCAGGTGCGCCATGACCGCCCGTCGCAACGCGCCGACGTCGTGCGCGAGGTCGTCGCGCTCGGCGCGGACCGCGGCCAGCGCCTCGGCGACCGCCTGCTCCTCGTACCGCGCGGCGGTACGCGGGGCGTTCTCGGCGAGGACGGCGCCGAGGGCGGTCTGGATCCGGGCGGCGACCGGGGCGAACGGCCACAGGGTGTCGTCGAGGTCGAGCGTGACGGCGCGGACCGGGGGCATGCTGGGGCGCCACGGTATCCCTCAGCGCGAGCAGGCCGGCGGGGAGGGGGTGGGCACACACCGTCCCGGTTTCCGAAACGCTCAGGGTCCACCCCTTCGGATCGACCCCGGCCGCCTCGCGAGTCACCGATCGGCCGGACGGGATACGCTGTGCGCAGGACCGCCTGACCCAGGCTGCGCGAGAACGCGCCCGGGGCCGGTCCGTCGCTACACTCCACCGCCGCCGCGCGCCGACAGCGCGGCCCCCTCGCCGTGAAGACCTACGTCGCAAATACCACTGACCGTGAGCGCAACTGGGTGCTCGTCGACGCCGACGGGCAGACGCTCGGGCGCTTGGCCACCCAGATCGCCAACGCGCTGCGCGGCAAGCGCAAGCCCGAGTACACGCCGCACGTGGACACCGGTGACTTCGTCATCGTCATCAACGCCGAGAAGATCAGCGTGTCAGGCAACAAGCGCGCCGAGAAGCGGTACTACCGCCACTCCGGCTACCCAGGCGGCCTGCGCTCGCGCACCCTCGAGGAGATGCTCGAGCGTCGCCCCGAGGAGGTCATCCGCATCGCGGTAAAGGGCATGCTGCCCCGTAACCGCCTCGCGCGCCGCCAGATCACCAAGCTGAAGGTCTACGCCGGACCGCAGCACCCGCACGCCGCCCAGAGCCCCACCCCGATGGAGATCAAGTCCTGATGGCCGACGAGACGCCGGACGAGCAGACCTCCGACGAGACCCCCGAGGTCACGCCCGAGGCCACGCCGCCCGAGGAGGAGCTCGTCGTCGAGGAGCTCGCCGACGAGACCCCCGCCCCGACTCCGGCCGCAGAGGCACCCGCCGAGCCCGCCGCCGACGAGACCCCCGCCCCGACTCCGGCCGCAGACGCACCCGCCGCCCAGCCTGCGGCCGAGGCGCCCGCCGCCGACACCGCCGAGGACGACAGCGCCGACGACGACGTGGAGGATGAGGCCCCCGCGCCGCGCGCCAAGCCGTCGATCCCCGGCATGGACCTCGAGGTCGACATCGTCAGCGAGGGCCAGGACCCCCTGGGCCGCGGCGAGGTGCAGTACGACGAGTACGGCGAGGAGATCGCCGTAGAGGCCGAGGACGAGGACGCCATCGACGACCAGCCGATCGTCGCGGCCATCGAGCTGTCCGCCGACGCGCGCTACCGCGCCACCGGCAAGCGCAAGACCGGCGTGGCCCGCGTCATCCTCAAGCCCGGCACCGGGGTCTACACGATCAACGGCAAGCCGCTGGACGACTTCTTCCCGCGAACCACCCTGCAGCGCAACATCCGCCAGCCGCTGGAGACCGTCGGCTACGAGGACCGCATGGACGTCGTCGCGACGATCCACGGCGGCGGGGTCTCCTCCCAGGCCGGCGCCCTGCGCCACGGCATCTCTCGCGCCCTGCTGGAGGCCGACCCCAACCTCCGCGGCGAGCTCAAGCGCCGCGGCTTCCTCACCCGGGACGCCCGCGTGAAGGAGCGCAAGAAGGCCGGCCTGAAGAAGGCCCGCAAGCGCCCGCAGTTCTCCAAGCGCTAGTCCGACTCGTCGGATGCAACTGCCACGGCAGCTCAGCGGCGGCTCGTCACGCCGGAAGGCAGTTCCGGGCACAGCGACCACGGCGTAGATGGCCCGCCGGCTGTTCGGGACTGACGGGGTCCGCGGCGTCGCGGGCCAGGTGCTGACCGCGGAGCTCGCGCTGGCCCTCGGGCGGGCGGTGACGCTCGCGGCCGCGTCCGACCGGCCCCGGGTCCTGGTCATCAGGGACACCCGCGAGTCGGGGGAGATGCTCGAGTCCGCGCTGGCCGCGGGCGTGACCAGCGCCGGCGGCGAGGCGCTGGTGGGCGGGGTCCTGCCGACCCCGGCCGCGCCGCTCCTGCTCGGCCGCTACGGCTTCGACGTGGGCGCGGTCATCTCCGCCAGCCACAACCCCTACCGCGACAACGGCATCAAGTTCTTCGGGGCCGACGGTCTCAAGCTGTCGGACGCGACCGAGGCGCGGATCGAGGCGATCCTCGCCGACGACGCGGCCGCCCCCCGGGTCGCCGGCGCCGTCGGCCGGGTGCGGACGCTGCACGGGACGCAGGAGGACTACCTCCGTGCTCTCCACAGCCGCTTCCAGGCCCTGGACCTGACGGGGACCGATGTCCTGCTGGACTGCGCCCACGGGGCGACCTACCGCGTCGCGCCGGAGATCTTCCGCCGGCTCGGCGCGACCGTCGCGGTCCTCGCCGACGAGCCCGACGGGCGCAACATCAACGACGGCTGCGGCTCCACGCACGTCGAGGCGCTCGGCGCGGCCGTCGCCGCCGGCGGCCACGACCTCGGCTTCGCCTTCGACGGGGACGGCGACCGCGTCCTTGCCGTCGACCGCACCGGCACCGTCGTCGACGGGGACGAGCTCATCGCCCTGGTCGCCCGGCACCTGCGCGCCGAGGACCGCCTCCGCGGCAACGGCGTGGCGGTCACGGTGATGACGAACTACGGTTTCCACGCCGCGATGCGCGAGGCCGGTATCGAGGTCGCGATCACCGGGGTGGGGGACCGGTACGTGCTGCAGGAGCTGCGCGACCGGGACTGGGCGCTCGGCGGCGAGCAGTCCGGCCACATCATCGACATGGGCTTCGTGCCCTCCGGGGACGGTATCGCCAGCGCCCTGCTCACCCTGGAGGCGCTCGCCGGCGCCGACCTCGCCGACCGCGACGGCATGGACAAGCTGCCCCAGACCCTGGTCAACGTGAAGGTCGCCGACCGCGACGCCGCGATGATCGACGCCGGGCTGCTCGCCGCCGTCACCGCCGCCTCCGAGGCGCTCGAGGGCCGCGGACGGGTCCTGGTGCGCCCGTCGGGGACCGAGCAGCTCGTGCGCGTCATGGTCGAGGCCCCGACGCCGGATGAGACGCACGACGTGTGCGCTGGGCTCGTGGCGCTCGTGCCCGGCGCGCTGGCCTGACCCGCCGTGGCCATCCGGGGCGCTGGACCGGTGGCCCATAGACTACGGCGCTCATGTGCGGCATCGTCGGATACGTCGGGCAGCGCCAGGCCCAGCAGCTCCTGCTGGCCGGGTTGCGCAAGCTCGAATACCGCGGGTATGACTCCGCGGGGATCTCGGTCATCGCCGGGGATCAGATCGAGGCGGTCCGGGCTGTCGGCAACCTCGACCACCTCGAGGCCGCGCTGGAGCGCGCGACGGTGGGCGACGGCAGCGTCGCGGTGGCCGAGCATCCGGCGACGATCGGCATCGGTCACACCCGCTGGGCCACCCACGGCCGCGTCAACGAGTTCAACGCCCACCCCCACTACGACACGGACGACCGCGTCCACGTGGTGGTCAACGGCATCGTCGAAAACTACATGGCCCTCAAGGAGCAGGCCTCCGACCGGGGCGCGCACTTCACCAGCGAGACCGACGCCGAGGTCATCGCCCACCTCGTCTCCCACCACATGGCCTCGGGCTCGCTGGCCGAGGCCGTTCGCCGTGCCTACAACGAGCTCGAGGGCCATTTCGCCTTCGTCGCCATGACGCTGGACGAGCCGGGGACGCTCGTCGGCGCCCGCCTGGAGTGCCCGCTCATCGTCGGCCGCGGCGACGGGGAGACGTTCGTCGCCTCCGCGATCCCCGCCTTCCTCAGCCAGACCCGTGACGTGCAGTACGTCGAGAACGGCGAGCTCGTGATCCTCACCCCGGATGGCGCCACGATCATGCTGCCGGACGGCACCGAGCTTGACCGCGAGGTCACCCGGATCGACTGGGACGAGGAGACCGCCGAGAAGGGCGGATACGACACCTTCATGCTCAAGGAGATCTCCGAGCAGGCGGACGTCCTGTCCGAGACGATCGCCGACCGCACGATCCGCGAGGACGGCGTGGACCTCGCCGACGAGCTCGCGTTCGACGAGGCGATCCTCGACGGGATCGACCGCATCGTCATCGTCGCATGCGGCACCTCGTTCAACGCGGGGCTCATCGGGCGCTACGCCATCGAGGAGTGGGCCCGGGTCTCGGTGGACATGGACGTCGCCTCCGAGTACCGCTACCGCAACCCGATCGTCTCCGAGCGCGACCTCGTGATCGGGATCACCCAGTCCGGGGAGACGGCCGACACGCTGGCGGCGATGAACCTGGCCAAGGCGCGCGGCGCCCGCGTCCTGGCGATCACCAACGTCGTCGGCTCGCAGGCCACCCGGGACGCGGACGCCGTCCTCTACACACGCGCCGGCCTGGAGATCTCGGTCGCTGCGACGAAGACCTTCACCTGCCAGGTGGCGGTGCTCTACCTCCTGGCCCTGCGTCTGGCCGAGCTGCGGTCCGCCCTGCCGCGCGAGGAGCTCGTGCGGCTGGTGGCCGAGGTCAAGCACCTGCCCCACCACCTCACGGCGATGCTCGCCACGCTGGACCTGAAGCCGATCGCGCAGGCCTACGGTGCCAGCGAGTTCTTCCTCTACCTCGGCCGCCACGCCGGCCGGGCCGTCGCCCTGGAGGGCGCGCTGAAGCTCAAGGAGATCAGCTACATCGCCACGGACGCGTACGCGGCGGGGGAGATGAAGCACGGCCCGATCGCCTTGCTGGACGAGCGCACCCCGGTGGTCTGCGTGGCCACCGACTCGCCGATCCTGGACAAGATGGTCTCGAACATCCAGGAGGTCCGCGCCCGCGGGGCCCACGTGATCGCGGTCACCTCCGAGGGCAACGCCCAGATGGCCGCGCACGCCGAGCACGTGGTCGCCATCCCCGCCTGCGACTGGATTCTACAGCCGCTGTTGGCGACGATCCCGCTGCAGCTGCTGGCCTACGAGATCGCCCGCGGCCGCGGGCTGAACGTCGATCAGCCGCGCAACCTGGCCAAGACCGTCACGGTCGAGTAGGCCCGGGCGATGATCATCGGCATCGGGCTGGACCTGCTGGACATCGAGCGCATGGAGCGGGCGCTGGCGCGCCGTCCGACGCTGGCCGACCGCCTGTTCACCGCCGCCGAGCTCAGCTACGCGGCGTCACGGGCCCGGCCTGGACAGCACCTGGCCGCCCGCTTCTGCGCCAAGGAGGCCGTCACCAAGGCGCTCGGCCTGGACATCATGCGCGCCCGGGAGATCGAGGTCGTCGGTGGCGGCACAGCGGGTGTGGAGATCGCGTTGTCGGGGCAGACGGCCCAGATGGCCGCCGAGCGACAAGCGACGATCCTTCTCTCCCTGACCCACACCCCGACGACGGCGGGCGCGACCGCCGTCGCCCAGCGCGCGTCGTGAACCCGCCTCCCGTGCTGCCCGCGTGGCTGGAGCCGCTCCCGGCGCCGGAGGCGCTGCGGGCCGCGGACGCGGCTGCCATCGAGGCCGGCACCCCCGGGGCTGCGCTCATGGAGCGCGCCGGCAGCGGCCTGGCCATGCTCGCCGCGCACCTGCTTCCCGAGGGCCCGATCGCCATCGTCTGCGGCAAGGGCAACAACGGCGGGGACGGGTTCGTGGTCGCCCGGCTCCTGCACGCCTCTGGGCGCGACGTGCGTGTGCTCACCACGTCGACGGCCGAGGACTCCACCGGCGACGCCGCCGAGAACCTCGCGCGCCTGGCGGTGCGGCCGCGCCCGTTCGAGCCGGCCGCCCTGGAGGGGTGCACCGGCGTCATCGACGCGCTGCTGGGCACCGGGGCCACCGGGCCGCCGCGCGGCGCCGTGGCTCGGGCCATCCGGGCGGTCGGGGCGTCCGGGCTGCCGGTGGTGGCCTGCGACGTGCCGTCCGGCGTGGACGCGGGCACCGGGGCCGTCCCCGACCCGCAGGTCGCCCTCCGGGCGGTCGCCACCGTGACCTTTGCGGCCGCCAAGCCCGGTCTGTGGATCGCGCCCGGCCGCGAGCACGCCGGTGCCGTGCACGTCGTGGACATCGGCGTCCGTGCCGGTACCGGTGCCCAGATCGGCCTGCTCGTCGACGACGACGTCCTGGACGGGCTGCCCGGCCGCGGGGCGCAGTCCTCGAAGTTCAGCGCCGGCCACGTCGTCGTCTGCGGCGGGTCGCGGGGCATGACGGGCGCGGTCTGCCTGACCGCCGACGCGGCGGCGCGGGCCGGCTGCGGGTACGTCACCGCGTGCGTGCCGTTCCGCCTGGAGCCCGTTTTCGAGACCACGCTCACGGAGGTCATGACCCGCGGCCTGCCCGACGACGACGGCAGCCTTGTCCCCGTCGCCGCCGGCGGCGTCCTGGAGGTCGTGGCCGCCCACGGCGGCGTCCTGGCTCTCGGCGGTGGCCTGGGGCGCACCGGCCCGGCCCTGGCGCTGGCGCGCCAGGTGGCCCTCCGGGCGGACACGCCGCTCGTGCTGGACGCCGACGCGATCGCCGCCTTCGCGCAGGACCCCGACGCGCTGCTCACGCGTAAGGCGCCGACGATCATCACCCCGCACCCGGGGGAGCTCGGGCGCCTCCTCGGCTGCCGCAGCGAGGACGTCCAGGCCGCCCGGCTGGACTGCGCGCGGGAGGCCGCCGGGCGGACCGGGGCGGTGGTGGTGCTCAAGGGCGACGACACCCTCGTCGTCGCGCCGGACCTGCGGGTGGCGATCAGCGAGGGGGGTGCTCCGGCGCTGGCCACCGCCGGGACCGGCGACGTGCTCACGGGGGTGTGTGCAGCCTTCCTGGCTGCGGGCATGGAGCCCTGGCACGCGGCGTGCGCCGCTGTGCGCGCTCACCTGCTCGCCGGGCGAGCCGCCGCCGGTGGACTCGGTCCCGACGGCGTCATCGCGAGCGACGTCGTCGGCGCGCTGCGCGGCGCGATCCACACCGCCCGGTACGCTGGGCGCCAATGACCACCATCGCGGAGATCATGGACGCCGACCCCGTCACGGTGGGCCCGGACACGGACGTCGAGACGGTGGTCCGCACCCTCAAGCAGCACGAGCTGCCGGGGGTTCCCGTGGTCAACGAGGGCGGCCGCTGCGTCGGGATCGTCACCGAGGCCGACCTTGTCATCGCCGACGAGCACGGCTCGGTGTCACTGCGTCACTACATCGAGCTCTTCGGCGCGGTGATCTTCGTCGAGTCCCTACACCACTACGAGGACCGGCTGCGCAAGGCGTTCGCGGCCAGCGCCGCCGACATGATGACCGAGGAGGTCGAGACGATCGACGTCGGCGCCAGCGCCCAGGAGGCCGCCAAGCTCATCGCGCACTCCGGCCACAACCGCCTGCCGGTCGTCGAGCACGGGCGCCTGGTCGGCGTCGTCACGCGCGTGGACGTCCTGCAGGCCCTCGCGGCCGACTAGGGCGATGGCCCGCGCCGTCGCGCGCGTCGACCTGGACGCGGTCGCCCACAACGTCCGCGCCCTGGCCGCCAGGGCGAGGCGGTCGCAGGTCTGCGTGGTCGTCAAGGCCAACGGCTACGGCCACGGCGCCGTCCCGTGCGCCCGGGCCGCGCAGGCGGCGGGGGCGGGATGGCTGGCCGTCGCGGGGGCGGCGGAGGCCGCCGAGCTGCGGGCCGCCGGGCTCGCCGGGCCGCTGCTCGTGCTCGGATCGCTGGACGGGGAGGATCTGGCGGTCGCGCTGGACGCCGAAGCCGACATCGTGGTGTGGGACGAGGCGTTCCTGGCGGCGTTGCCCTCCGACTGCCGTGTCCACGTCAAGCTCGACAGCGGCATGGGACGCCTGGGGACCCGCGACCCGGTGCAGGCCACGCGCGTTCTGGAGGCCGCCGGCGAGCGCCTGGTCGGCGCGATGACCCACTTCGCCACCGCCGACGACCGTGAGGGTCCGTTCTTCGACGAGCAGCTGGCCCGGTTTGCGTCGTGGGTCGCCCCGCTGCGCGCGCGGCGCCCGGACCTGATCGTCCACGCTGCGAACTCCGCCGCGCTGGTGCGGGAGCCGGCGGCCCACTTCGACATGGTGCGCCCCGGGGTCGGGGTCTATGGCCTGGACCCGTTCGGTCAGGACGCCGCCGCCCACGGTCTGCGGCCGGCGTTGACGCTGACCAGCCACGTGGCCGCGGTCAAGCGGTGCGCGGCCGGTCAGAGCGCGGGCTACGGCCGGCGCTTCGTGGCCGAGCGCGACACGGTGCTGGCCACCGTGCCGGTCGGCTACGGCGACGGCTGGCGCCGCGGGACGACCGGCCGCGCCGACGTTCGCATCGGTGAGCGCGCCTACCCGCAGGTCGGCACGGTGTCCATGGACAACATCACCGTCGACCTCGGCCCCGACGCCGGGCGGCCGCCGGTGGTCGTCGGCGACGAGGTCGTCCTCGTCGGTCCCGGGCTGAGCGCGGAGACGGTAGCCGCGCGCAGCGACACCATCAACTACGAGGTGACCACCGCGCTGCTGCCGCGCGCCGCACGGGCCTACCACCGCTCCGGGGGGCCGGGGTGAGCGCGGCGCTTCAGGCCGCACGGGAGGCTCTGCGCGACGAGGCGGTGTGGCTCGTCGGCGGTGCGGTGCGCGACCGGCTGATGGGCCGGGACGGTGACGGTGCGGACGTCGACCTCGTCGTCGACGGGGACGTGAAGGCCGCCGCGCGGCATCTGGCGCTGCGGGCCGGAGGCCCCGCCTTCCCGCTCGGCGAGGCGTTCGGCTCGTGGCGGGTCATCGGGCCCGGCCGGGCCTGGCAGGTCGACCTGTCGCCGCTGCGCTCCGGGAGCATCGAGGGTGATCTGGGCCTGCGAGACTTCACCGTCAACGCGATCGCCGAGCCGCTGGGCGGCGGCGAGCTGCTGGATCCGCACGACGGGGCGGGCGACCTGCGCGCGCACCGCCTGCGGATGGTCGACCGGCGCGCCTTCGCCGACGACCCGCTGCGGGTGCTGCGCCTGGCGCGCTTCGCCTGCGAGCTGCGCCTGGCGCCGGACGACGCCACCGCCGCCGAGGCCCGGGCGCACGCGGGCGCCCTGGAGCAGGTCGCCGGCGAGCGCGTCCTCGTCGAGCTCAAGCGCGTGCTCGGCGCCGACAGCGCCCTGGAGGGCCTGGAGCTCATGGACGCGCTCGGCGTCACCGCGGTCATCCTGCCCGAGCTGTCGGCGCTGCAGGGCGTCGGACAGAACCGCTTCCATCACCTCGACGCCTACGACCACACGCTCGCGGTGCTGCAGGCGGCGATCGACCTGGAGCGCGACCCGGCGCCGCTGATCGGCGAGGAGCACGCGGATGCGGTGCGTGCATGGCTCGCTCGGGACTTTGCCGACGAGCTGACGCACGGTCAGGCGCTGCGCTTCGGCGCTCTGCTGCACGACATCGCCAAGCCCCAGACCCAGGTGGTCCGCGACGACGCGGTCGCCGGCTTCCCGGGGCACGACCGCGCGGGCGCGCAGCTCAGCCGCCAGATCATGGAGCGCCTACGGGCCAGTGAGCGCACCCGCGCCCATGTCGCCGCGCTCGCGCGCCACCACCTGCGCCTCGGGTTCGGCGTCAAGGACCGTCCGCTCGGCGCCCGTGCCGTCCACCGCTACCTGTGCGCCTGTGACCCCGTCGCCGTCGACGTCACGCTGCTGTCGGTCGCCGACCGCGTGGCCACCCGCGGGGACAACGCCGGCCCGGCGATCGCCGCGCACCTGGAGCTCGCGCGTCAGCTCATCGGCCCGGCCCTGGCCTGGGCGGACTGGCGGGCGCAGGCGCCGCTCGTGCGCGGGGACGTGCTGGCCCGGGAGCTGGGCATCACGCCGGGACCCCGCCTGGGCCCGCTGCTGGCGGCGCTGGACGAGGCGCGCTACGCCGGCGAGGTGACCGACGAGGCCTCGGCGGTGCGCTACGCGGCCGGCGTGCTCGTGGACGACGAGCCCGGCTGACCGCCGCCGAAGCGGCGTTCGAGGCGCCGGATCGTCGCGTCGCACAGGCGCACGCAGTCGGCCACCGTGCCGTAGTTGACGTTGTCGGCCACGTCGGTGGGCCAGTGGTAGTTGCTGGGCAGCTTGTACCTGTTCATCGAGCCGATCATCGCCGACGGATAGCCGGCCTTCAGGGCCAGCAGGCCGTCGGTCGCGTTGCGGAAGCGCATGCCGCGGTGCAGGGTGATGCGCAGCTCGTCGGCGACCTCGGAGATGAGGTCCTTGAACGCCTCCGGGTACTGGCGCATCCACAGCATCCCCTCGCCCTCGAGCGACAGCAGCTCCGGCGAGCCGACGGTGTCCACGCAGATCACGTGGGTGCGGTCGACGGGCAGGTTCTTGAAGTGCCGGCGGGCGAAGGCCTGCATGCCCTCCATGAACGATTCCTCCGAGCCGGTGGACAGCAGCATCACGCGCAGGCCGTCGATCGGCTGCTCGCGCAGGGTGCGGGCGAGGCCAAGCAGTGTCGCCACCCCGGTGAGGTTGTCGTTGGCGCCGGAGACCGTCGAGCGCGAGCCGATCTCCGCCATCGTCGCCGCGGTGGCCGCGCACATGACGGTGCCCGTGGTGCGCAGACGCCGCGACCCGGTCAGGGCGCCCAGGGCGACGAGCAGCGGCGCGCCGAACACCGGGAACATGACCGGTGGCGTGTCGTCGGACAGCTCCAGCAGCTTGGGCCAGCGGTCGCCGATGAACGGCCCGACCCCCGGATGGAAGATCAGCGACCAGTGCGCGGCGTCGTGGTGGGCGACGACGAGGACGGTGTTCGAGGCGTCCGGGTCGCCGACGGTGGCGATGACATTGTGGGTGTCGTGGTGGGGGAGCACGGCACGGCGGAACCACAGCCGGCCGCCGGAGATGTCGTCGGCGATCCCGGCAGCGGCGGCGGTCCCCGCGGTGAGCGCGGCAAACCGGCCGCCGCGCCACGAGGCCAGGCCGGCGATCCCCGCCATCAGGCCGAGGGGCCACCAGTAGGTGCCGTGGGCGCGCTCGCGCTCGACCCGTGCGGTCGCGCCCTCGGCGCGGAAGGCGTCGGCCAGCCAGAACGCGGCCTCGCGCTCCCCGTCCGACGCGGACGGGCGGTCCATCGCGCCGAGGTGCCGGACGGCGTGCTCGAGCAGGTCGGCGTCGGGCTGGGGCAGGCTCTGAGCGGTCACGGGGTCCGAGGCTACCGTGGAAGTGCAAACGGCCCGGTCGGGCGCTGCGGTGTCACGAGGCGCCGGTCCGGGGCCGTTCGCATTGCGAGAACGCCGGCCCGGAGCAACGGACTCCTTTGGAGTGGCGGCCGGCGTTCTCGCGGCTGGTCGTACGGCGGGTCCGGTAGGGAGCGGCGGACTCCCTTGGAGGGGTGGCGGCGTTCTCGCGGGTGGTGCAGGGTTCCCGGGCGACCGGGGCGGGGGTCCGGCGTCGGCTGGGGTGACCCGGCACTTGACTCGGACAGAGCGACCGGAATGACGGTTCACGTTAGGCGGCCCCTGGCCTGGCGACGAGCCGTCACTTGACTCGGATAGTCCGAGCGGAACGACGGTTCACCTTACGGCGGCCGACGCGCAGACCCGCACCGGCGGACCCTTGTAGCCTGCGCGCCATGGCCGACGCCCACCCCACGCACACCGACCCGGACTGCCTGTTCTGCAAGATCGTCGCTCGGGAGGTGCCGGCGTCGGTGCTCGACGAGGACGAGCACACGCTGGCGTTCATGGACATCAACCCCGGGACACGCGGCCACGCCCTCGTCATTCCCAAGAACCACAGCGCCGACCTGCTGGCCATCGCGCCCGCAGACCTGAACTTCACCGCGGTCAGCGCCCAGCGCCTGGCCGCGCGGATGAAGGAGCGCCTCGGATGCGACGGCGTCAACCTGCTGAACTGCTGCGGCGCGGACGCCTGGCAGACGGTGTTCCACTTCCACGTCCACGTCATCCCGCGCTACCGCGACGACCCCCAGCGCGACGATCTCAGGCTGCCCTGGACCCCCACGCCCGGGGACATGGACGACATCAAGGCCGTGGCCGAGGAGCTGACCGCATGACCGATTCGCCGCCTGTTGTCCTGCACCGTGACGGCCCGCTGGCCGTCATCACCCTCAGTGCCCCGCCGCTGAACCTCTTCGACCAGGCGCTCATCGACGCGCTGCGCCGAGCGGTCGACGACGTGGCCGCCGACCCGCCGCGCGCGCTGCTGTTCCGCGCCGAGGGCCGGGCGGTCTCCGGCGGGGTCGACGTGCACCTGTTCGACGGCCTCACGCCGGAGCAGGGCGCCCAGCTGTGGAACGACCTGTTCGTGATGATCCACACCGTCGAGGACTTCCCCTTCCCGACCGTCTTCGCCGCGCACGCCCTGTGCCTGACCGCCGCGTTCGAGCTGAGCCTGGCCTGCGACCTCCTGCTCGCTGCGGAGTCCGCGCGCTTCGGCCTCGTGGAGATAATTGTCGGGCTGACCCCGTCCATGGGCGGCCCCCAGCGTCTGGCCGAGCGCGCCGGTCCCGCCCGCGCCCGCGAGCTCGTCTACACCGGCGAGCTGTTCGGCGCGGCGACGCTCGAGCAGTGGAACGTCGTCAACCGCGTCCTGCCCGACGAAGGCTTCGCGGACGCCGCCGAGGCCTTTACGCTGCGCCTGGCCAACGGCCCGACCCGCGCGCACGCGGCAACCAAGCTGCTCGTCCGTGAGCAGCTCGACGAGGGCACCCGCGCCGCGGACGCCATCGTCGGCGAGGTCTCCGGCCCGCTGTTCGGCACCGAGGACCTCAAGGGCGCGGTGCGCTCGTTCCTGGACGTCGGCCCCGGCAAGGCCACGTACAGCGGCCGCTGAACCAGGCTGCGCCACGGCGTCCGTCCGCGCCGGGCGCGTGCCGTGGTGCCCGGCCTGCGCACGGTGCCTTGCACCGGCTCGGGCCGGCGCCGAGGGCGTCATCATGCGGGTCGTGTCGTCGAGGTCTGACCCCCGCGAGCGCGACCGCACCGTCCCGGACGGTGCCGCACGCCGCCGCCGCCGGCTGACGCTGGCCCTCCGCGCGGCGGTCACCGTCGTCGGGCTGGGCGCCACGGGCGCCGTGGCGCTGGCCGCGACCGGCGACGCCCCCGTCGTCGCCGTCGAGAAGGTCAAGGACGCCGCCGCTCGCGCGCCGGACCTGAGCCGCGTGTCGCTGGAGCGGGGCGGCGACGGGCGCCTGCGCGCGACGATCACCCTTACCGCCAAGCTTGCCGCCAAGGACCTCGTCGCCACGAGCGGACCGCCCGGGTCGCTGTGCCTGCGCCTGTACACGCGCGCCACGCCCGGCGTGCTGCCGCCCGACTACCTGGTCTGCGTGACCACGGACGCCAAGGGCCGGCGTCTGATCGGCACCGTGCTGGCCGAGCAGGTCAACGCGCTGCCCAAGCGCGTCGGCCGCGCGTCCGTGTCCCAGACCAAGAGCCGCCGCAGCGTCATCTTCCGCTTCAGCCAGACCTCCGTCGGGCGTCCGCCGGTGATTCGCTTCGCCGCCGAGAGCACCCGCGCCGGCTGTCCCCGCGTCTCGTGCGTGGACACCCTCCCGGACGCCCCGCGCACCGCGAAGCTCACCCTGCGCCTCGACGCCCCGTCGGAGTAGCCGCCGGCGTTCGGTCCAGGGCGGCCGGTTCAGACGTCGTAGCCGCAGCCATCCCGAAGTCTGCGGCGTCGCACGGTCGTGGCGGCGCTACGTGGCCGGGGTGGTCACACACGATTGCGGATTCCGTACCTCTGTACAACCACCCTGCCCTTGCCGACGACAGTCCGCGGCCGTCCGCGAGCGCGGCCGGGGTGCGTCCGCTCGGTCTCGGGATCCACGACGCACGCGACGCACCCATCACAGGGTGATCGGTCGACGCGAGCACCTGACCGGGACGTTGCCGTCGCACAGGTAGGCCACGCACAGTTCGACGACCTCGTCGCCCGAGAGGACCTCGTGCGCGGCGACGGGCGTCTCGCAGCCGTTCCAGGGCACGACCTCGTCGCGGACCGGGTCGGCCTCGGAGCTCGCGCGGCCGAGCACGAGTTGCCGGGGCGTGCCGGCAACGATGTCGCGCACCTCGACGGTCATCCGTCCCCGGAAGTCACCCGCGCACTGGATGTACTCGTCCGCGTCGTAGCCAAGGTCGAGCTCGCCCCCTTGGGCGCATGGCGGCAGCCGCCACAGGATCAGCGAAAAGATCTTGTGTCCGTCGAGTAGACGTAGTCTACGGATGAGCTCACCCTCCCGCGACGGCTCGTTGAACCCGCGCAGCTCACCGGTGGCGCGGCCGTTGAGCGTCACCGCGTGTGTGACGGGTTCGTCGTCCGCGACCATGTCGCGCGATCATGCCATGACTACGGGGGTACTGACCAAGACCGCGCTGGGCGCGGTGTTCGTCAGTACCCCCGTATCGGACGACGGTCCGACCGGTCCTTGTACCCCGGCGATTCGCGCGATGGCGCGCATCGCCCGATCGTGTCAAGCCGCAGACCGCGGACCGACCGACTCCCGGTCCGCCGGGTCTGCGCGCGCGACCGGCTCAGACGCCGTAGCGCCGCAGCCCGCGCGCGGCGAGCGTGCCGAGCACGCCGATGAGCCCGACCGTCGACAGCAGGGCCGGCCATGTGTCCGCCCAGGTCACGCCGCCGACGAAGCCCTGGCGCACGCCGTCGAGGATGTAGGTCACCGGGTTGACGGTGGCGACGGCGCGCAGCCAGTCCGCCAGCAGCGGCTTGGGCGCGTAGGAGGCGGTGAACAGCACGCCGATGAAGCCCGCGATCTGCATGAGCGGCGCGGCCTGCTGCGTGCGGAACTTCAGGGCCAGCGTCACGCTGAAGCACGCCATCGCGCAGGCCAGTCCCATGACCAGCACGGTGACGATGACCAGCGCGACGAGCGTCGGCACGGCGACGCCCAGCGAGAACGCGACGGCGAGCAGGAAGATGCCCGGCAGCAGGGCCCGCAGCGCGGCGCTGGCCACCACGCCGGACAGGAGCGTCACGCGCGGGGCGGGGCACAGGAGCAGCCGGTCAAACCAGCCCTGCTCGATGTCCCGGGCGAGGTTCACGCCGGTCGCCGCGCCGGTGAACCCGGCTCCCTGCAGCAGGCCGACGGGGACGATGAACGTGCGGAAGTCGTCGGCGGTGAACCCCGGCAGCGAGGACGCCTTGCCGAACACGCTGGACAGGCCGAGCATGAAGATCGTCGGGGCCAGCACCCCGGGGATGGCGGCGCCGGGGACCCGCAGGATCTCGTTGAGGGCCCGGCGCACGAGCGCACGGACCACGGTGACGCTCTGGATCATGCCTCACGCAGCCTTCCCCGCAGGGCCAGCAGCGCCACGCCACCCGCGGCCACCACGACGACGACCGCCGCCGCCAGGCCTTCGAGCACCGACGTGGCGCCGACCCCCTCGATGATCGGGGTGCGCATCCCCTCAGCGATGTAGCTCAGCGGGTTGTAGGTGGCGATCACGTCCGACGGGCTGGACAGCAGGTCCCGCGGGAAGAACGCGCTGGAGACGAAGAGCACCACGAGGACGAGCGGGAAGATCCCCTGGACGGACGCGGCGCTCTGGGCCCGCAGCGCCAGCGCCTGCCCGATCGCCCCGAAGCCGACGGCCGCCACCGTGCCGATGAGGTACACGACGAGCACGCCGGGGATCCCGCCCTTGACCGTCGCCCCGAAGAGGAACCCGAGCACAAGGAAGTACGTCACCTGGAGCACCGCCGTCGCGCCGGTGGCCGCTAGGCGCCCGAGGACGATCGCGCTGCGGGAGATGGGGGAGGCGACGAGGCGGTCGAAGAACCCGCCCTCGATCTCCAGCGCGGTGGCGATCCCCGTGGCCACCCCGCCGAGCAGCAGCGACTGGGTCATGGCGCCGGCGAGCTGGAAGTCCAGGAAGCCGTCGACCTTCGGGAAGCCGGGCAGGCCGGTCGTGCGGCCCAGGCCGCCGGTGTTCACGGCCAGGAACATCGACGGGAAGAGCACGAGCGGCGCGAGGAACTGCGGGCGCCGCAGCGACCCGAGCATGGCCCGGCGGGCGAGGGCGACCACCACGCGCAGCGAGAAGCCTCGATCGGTCATGCCGGCGCGGTCGCGACGGGCACGTCGGCGCCCTCCAGGTGGCTCCCGGTCCGGGCGGCGAAGACGTCGTCCAGCGACGGCTCGACGAGCTCGACCCGGCCGACGCACATGTCCTCGTCGTCCAGTGCCCGGACGACCCGGGCGATGGCGCTGGAGCCCTCGCGGACGCCAAGCGACAGGTCCGCGCCTCCGGGCGCGTCGGCCCGCACCTCGCCGAACGGCGCCAGGACCTCGCGCGCCCGGGCCAGGTCCACGTCACCATCGAAGGTCAGGTCCAGGTGCGGCAGGCCGACCTCGGCCTTCAGCGCGGCCGGCGTCCCCTCGGCGACAATCTTGCCGGCGCTGATGATGCCGACGCGATCGGCGAGCTGGTCGGCCTCCTCCAGGTACTGCGTGGTGAGGAACACGGTGGTGCCGTTGTCCTTCAAACGCCGCACCTCGTTCCACAGGGTGGTGCGGCTGGTGGGGTCAAGGCCGGTCGTCGGCTCGTCGAGGAACAGCACCTCGGGGTCGTGGATCAGCGCCATCGCCAGGTCCAGGCGCCGCCGCATGCCGCCGGAGTACGTGCCCACCCTCCGGCCCTGCGCGTCGCTGAGCCCGACGCGGCCGATCAGGTCCTCGGCGCGATCGGACACCTCGCGCGGGGCGATGCCGTGCAGGGTCGCCTGCAGCTCCATGAGCTCGCGTCCGGTCATCAGCGGGTCCAGCGCAGCCTCCTGGAGGGCGACCCCGATCCGGCGTCGTACGTGCTGGGGCTCGGTGGCCACGTCGTGACCGGCCACGGTGGCCCGGCCACCCGTCGGGCGCAGCAGGGTGACGAGCATGCGCACCGTCGTCGTCTTGCCGGCGCCGTTCGGGCCCAGGAATCCGTACACCTCGCCGGCCTGCACCTCCAGGTCGATGCCGTCCACCGCCTTCAACCCGCCCTTGTACGCCCGCTCCAACCCCGATACCTCGATGGCCGCCATGGCGGAGGACCTTAGCGGGTACTTGCGCGCGCAACCGTCTGAGGCGCCAGGGAGCGCAACTTGTGACGCGGCTGGTGTTGAATACCTCTTGATGAAGCGATCAAGGAATACTGTCCTCGCCCTGGCCGTCGGCGCCCTCGCGCTCCCCGCCGCAGGCTATGCCGCGATCGCCGAGGTCGGTGACGCCGGCGGTGACGTGAAGCCCGCGTGCCCGAGCGATCCCTGCCGCGCGATCCCGAAGACCACCGGGTTCCAGGTCAAGGTCGGCGACACGCGCGAGGTCGACAACGTCAAGGAGGACGGGCGCATCGTCGCCTGGTCGATCACCCTGGGTGACCCGGGCCCGAAGCAGACGAAATTCTTCAACGAGAACCTCGGCGGCGAGGCCGAGGCTCAGCTCACGGTCATGCGCGCGGGCAACAAGCAGTACCACCGGATCCTCGCCCAGGGCGAGCCGATCAAGCTCGCGCCCTACTTCGGGCAGAAGGTGCAGATCCCCCTGAAGAAGTCGATCCCGGTCAAGAAGGGCTGGGTCATCGGCATCACCGTGCCGACGTGGGCCCCGGCGCTCGCGCTCAACCAGCCGGGCACGACATCGTGGCGTGCCTCGCGCAACAAGGGCAAGTGCGGCGACTTCGACACGCAGAGCGCCCAGACGAAGACCGGTCAGGTCGTTCGGTTCTACTGCCTGTACCGGACCGCCCGCCTGGCCTACAGCGCAACGGTGATCTCGAACCCGAAGCCGACGCCGAAGGCGTCCTCGAGCAAGAAGTAGGCGGCGGCGGCCGGACGCTACTGACCCGGGCAGGCGCCCGGGTTGTCCTTGCAGAACGTGCTGAACCCGCCGGCGTCGGCGCCGCCGGTCGCCGCCGGGGGCGCGGCCTTGCTCGTGGTGGGCGCCGGGGTCGGAGCGGGGGTGGCCGGTCCCGGTGCGGCGGGGGCGGGGGTCGCCGGTGCGGCGGGCGCCGCACCACCGCCCGAGGGCGCGGACGAGGACGAGGACGGCGTCGACGAGGCGCTCGCGTCGGTGCCTATCGTCCCCGTGCCGGCGGTGCCCGCGGTGCCCGCGTCCGCGTCCGCGCTGGCGCCCGATCCGGACGCCGCTGCCGGGGCGAGCGACGAGTTGCTCGGGGGCACGAGCTCGGGCGTGGACTTGGGGACGGCGTCGCCGGTGAGGTCTGATCCGCCGCACGCGCCGATCCCGGCTCCGAGCGCCAGGGTGGTCACCAGGGTGGCGACGTGAGGGCGGGACAGCATCGGCATGTCAGCCGCCGACGGGACCCATCCGACGCTCGCAGGTGGGGCACTCGTTCAGGTCGCGCTGGGCCATCTGGTCACACCATGGGCAGAACCGGAGGTTCTCCACGGCCCAGGGCAGCCGGGAGGCGGACGGGGCGAGGGGGATGACCTTCCCGACGACCTCCAGCGGCTCGCCGGTGTCGCGGTCCAGGTACGTCCGGCCCGGCTCGGCCTCGAGGAGGATCTCGCGTCCCGTAGAGGGCGTGCGCAGGCGGTAGCGTTGACGAGAGCTCACCCGGCAAACTGTACCGGCTGGGCGGCACACCGGCCGCACGGACCTGTGCGCCGCTGAGCCCGGGGCGGCTGGCGCGGTGTCGGGGTTGCCCTATAAGATCGCGGGCGAATGAGAGGCCTCACCGCAGCCGTGTCCACCGTCGCCGCCGCGCTCGCGATGAGCGGATGCTCGATCAAGAACGACAACGCCAACCTGGTGGCCGGCAAGCAGCTCTTCGTGCAGAAGTGCGGCTCCTGCCACGTGCTCGACCGCGCCGGCACGAAGGGCAACGTCGGCCCCGACCTGGACGAGGCCTTCCGCCAGTCCAAGATCGACGGGCTGGGCGACGATGCGGTCCGCGGGGTCGTCAAGAAGCAGATCGAGTACCCGTCGATGGCCGGCAGCAAGGGCACGGGCATCATGCCCGCCGGCCTGGTGACGGGAGATCAGGCGCAGGACGTCGCCGCGTACGTCGCCCAGGTCGCGGCCGAGGGCGGCAAGGACTCCGGTCTGCTGGCCACCGCGGTCAAGCCCGCCGGCTCCGACAAGCCCGCGGTCGAGTCCGGCGGCAAGCTCACCATCCCCGCCGACCCCAACGGCCAGCTGGCCTACGTCAACAAGACGGCCACCGCGAAGCCGGGCAACGTCACGATCACGATCGAGAACAAGTCCGCCGTCCCGCACAACATCAAGATCGACGGCATCGGCCAGACGAAGGTCGTCACCAAGGGGGACGCGAGCTTCCAGGCCGACCTGAAGCCCGGGAAGTACACGTACTTCTGCACGGTTCCCGGGCACCAGGCCGCCGGGATGGAAGGCACGCTGACCGTCAAGTAGGCGACGGTCGCGGGGGCCGCCGGCCACCGCGCCAGAGGCCACCGACCGGGTCAGAGTCTGCGAGCGTCCTCGCGCGCGGCCTGCGCCTCGGACTCCACGTCGCGACGGGCGGCGTGGGCGGCGTCGGCCTCCCGCTTGGCGGCCTCGGCACGAGCGTCGGCGTCCTCGGCCTCCAGGGCACGGGAGGACGCCTCGGTCTCCAGCTCGCTGGCGTGCAGCTCGGCCTCCTCGGCGCGGCGCACGCGCTCGGCGCGCTCCTGGCTGCCCTCCAGCTCGTCCGCCTCAGCGTGGTGGGCCTGGCCGTAGTGCTCGGAGACGAGCGCCAGGTCCTCGCGGCTCAGGGTGTCGCCGCCGTGGCCCTGTGCGAGCTTGTCGGCGGCGTAGGCGACCCGGACGTGATTGCGCGACAGGGTCGCGCCCTCCAGCGGGACGAGGTGGCGCTTGCGGCCCAAGAGCCCGCTCTTGACCGCGATGAGCACGGCGTCGTCGCCGCGGAAGTACACCTCGGCGACCTTACCGACTCCCTCACCGTCCCGATCGACGACCTCGGCCCCGATCCACTCGTCCACCTGTTCGACGCGCATGTTCATGTCCTTCGGCTCGTGTGTGCGGCTTCATGTGCCTGTCACCACAGGTACCCGCCGTCGCACCCCCGTAATCCGGGGCGCCGCCGCGGGTCAGAAGATGGCGCGGGCCAGCAGCGTCAGGACGATGACCGTCCCGCACACCGCCACGACCCCGAGCAGCACGTTGAACATCGCGGCCTCGGAGCGCAGCGGCTCCATGGCCCGCAGCCACCACGGATCCTCAGGAGTGCTCGGGCGCCTCATAGGATGTAGATCGTCGTGTACACGACGATCCACATGACGTCGACGAAGTGCCAGTAGATCCCGGGGATCTCGACGCCGTCATGATGCTCGGGCGTGAAGTGGCCGCGGAAGGCGCGGACGGTCACCACGGCCAGCAGCGTCAGACCGATGAACACGTGGGCCCCGTGCAGGCCGGTGAGCCCGTAGAAGATCGAGCCTTGGGCGTGGTCGTGCGGCGCGAACCCGATGTGGATGTACTCGTTGACCTGGATGAACAGGAACGTGAAGCCCAGGAAGAAGGTGGTGAGCATCCCCGCCTTGAGCCCGAAGCGGTTGCCGTTCTTGGCGCAGGTCTGCGCCCAGTGCAGGGTCAGGGACGAGGACAGCAGGATCGCGGTGTTGACGCCGGCCACGAGCTTTGGGAGTTCGTCGCCGTTGAACGGGAACCACTGGTTGCCCTCCGTGACGACACGGACGAAGAAGTACGCCGTGAAGAAAGCGCCGAAGATCATGATCTCGCTGATGATGAACAGCAGCATCCCGAGCATCTGCGGGTCCACCCGCGAGCTGCGGTTCGCCTCGGGCGGACCGTGGTGGTGGTCGTCGGGGTCGTGCGTGTGGGGGGCGGGGATCGCGGCGGCTTCCATGAGGTCTGCGGCTCCTGGGATCCGGGTCAGGCGGTGGCCGGTGAGCCGGCCGCCGGGGTCTCGACGTGGGTGACGGGCTTGCCGGTCGCGGCGGCGACCCGCTGGATGAGATTCGCGCGCAGCCAGCCCGAGCGGGTGGCCGGCAGCGTGGAGATGACGATGTCGTCGACGGTGAAGAACTGCACCGCGTTCATCGTGGCGGTGTACGGGTCGGGGTCGGCGATCATGCCGGCCGCGATTAGGCCGCTGGCCCGGAGGCGGTCCACCAGTTGCACGAGGCGGGCCCGGGCCCGGCGGGCGTGGGCGCCCTCACCGCCCTCCTGGGGGACCACGACGATGAACAGGTGACGGTCATCGCCGCCGTTCGCCTTCAGCTTTTCGAGCAGGTCGTCGCCGGAGGCGGTGCGGTTGGCGACCACGAGCGTGACGCCGAAGCCGATGCCCTCGGTGTCCATGTCGGTGACGATGTGCTCGACCGGCAGGCCCGAAGCCCCCTCGATGCGCTCGATGAGGTCCCGCCGCATCCAGCCGGAGCTGGCGGCGGGTTTGGTGGAGATGATGATCTCGTCGGGGTGGTGCTCGGCGATGGCGTCCATCGTGGCGCTGTAGGGGTCGGGATCCCCGACCTCGCCGATGGCGTCGATGCCCTCGGTGCGCAGGAACGAGCGGGCCAGGTCGATGCGCACGCGGGCCGCGTCGTAGACGGCGTCGTCGTAGATCACATTGCCGTGCTGGGGCGCGGTGCGCGGAACGCACAGCACGAGCCGGGCCTTGCCCCCGCCGGCCCGGTCCTTGATGGTCTCGATGAGGTTCGTGCCGCCGATGGTCTCGTTGGCGACGGCGAGGATGGTCTTCACGACGGGTCGCTCCTTCTGCTACTCGTGGGCGGTGGGCGTCGGCCCGGTCGGGCCGGAGGATCCGGCGGTCACCGCCGGCGGCTCACTGGAGGCAAAGACACCGTGCCGCGCCCCGGGCACCCCGTACTCGTACGGGCCGCCGACGACGGTCGGGATCTCGTCGAAGTTGAACACCGGCGGCGGCGAGCTGACCTGCCACTCGAGGGTGAGCGCCCGCCACGGGTTCCCGACGGCCCGCGGGCCACCCCGCCACGAGCTCACCATGTTGTAGAGGAAGATCATCGTGCTCAGCCCCAGGGCGAAGGAGGCCAGCGATATGGCCAGGTTCCAGCCCGCGTACTTGTCGGCGTAGTCGGCCACCCGGCGCGGCATCCCGTCCAGCCCGATGAGGTGCATCGGCGCGAACGTCGCGTTGAAGAAGATGAAGGTCATCCAGAAGTGCAGCTTGCCGAGCCTCTCGGAGTACATCCGCCCCGTCATCTTCGGGAACCAGTAGTAGACGCCGGCGAAGATGGTGAACAGCGACCCACCGAAGAGCACGTAGTGGATGTGCGCGACGATGAAGTAGGTGTCGCTGACGTGGATGGTGATCGGGATCATCGCCAGGACGACGCCCGAGATGCCGCCGAGCGTGAACATCGTCAGGAAGCCCATCGCGAAGAGCATCGGCGTGTCGAGGTGCAGGACGCCCCGCCACAGGGTGGCCAGCCAGCTGAAGATCTTGATCCCGGTCGGCACGGCGATGATCGCGGTGGTGATCATCATCGGCACGCGGATCCACGGCTGCATGCCCGAGACGAACATGTGGTGGGCCCACACCGTGAAGCCGAGCGCGACGATGGCCAGCAGCGAGAAGGCCATCATGCGGTAGCCGAAGATCGGCTTGCGCGATTTGACGGCCAGGATCTCGCTGATGATCCCGAACCCGGGCAGCATCATGATGTACACGGCCGGGTGCGAGTAGAACCAGAAGACGTGCTGATACATCAGCACGTCGCCGCCCTGACCGTTGTCGAAGAAGTTGAAGCCCAGCGCGCGGTCCAGCAGGACGAAGAACTGCGAGGCGGCGATGAACGGGGTGGCGATGACCACGAGCAGCGACGTGGAGAAGTTCGCCCACACGAGCAGCGGCATCCGGAAGAACGACATTCCCGGCGCGCGCATCGTGATGATGGTGACCAGGAAGTTCAGGGCCGTGGCGATCGACGAGGCGCCGGCGAACTGCACACCTATGGTGAAGAACACCTGGCCTATGGGCGCGCTCGTGGACAGCGGCGCGTAGGCCGTCCAGCCCGAGGCGAACGAGCCGCCGGGGGCGAAGAACGAGCCGAGCATCATCACGCCGGCGATCGGCAGCAGCCAGAACGACAGAGCGTTCAGGCGCGGGAAGGCCATGTCCGGCGCGCCGATCATCAGCGGCAGGACGTAGTTGGCCATGCCCGCGAACACCGGGATGACGAACAGGAAGATGAGGATCGACGCGTGGACGGAGAAGACGCCGTTGTACGTGTTGGCGTCGATGAACTGGCGGCCGGGCTGGGCGAGCTCGGCGCGGATGAGCATCGCGAACAGGCCGCCGACGAGCAGGAAGAAGAACGAGAGGACCGTGTACTGGACCCCGATGACCTTGTGGTCGGTGTTGGGGTAGAAGTAGCTCTTCCAGCTCTTGGCGCCGTGGCCGGAGTGGTCCTCCGGACGCGTCGCCTTGCCCGACATGTAGTAGCCCCAGTAGTCAAACAGGCCGATGCCGACGAAGAAGAAGAACGGCACCGCGATCAGGGCGATCTGCAGGACGGCCTCGCCGTCCAGGAGCGGGTCGTACCCGAACAAAGCGCGGAGGCCGATGCTGAGGGCGTACGAGAAGGCGATCCCGAGGACGACGAAGGCGCTGGCGCGGGTCCATCCGGGCTGTCGAACTGCTGCGGGCATCAGGCCATCCTCACTTCTTGGTCGACTTGACGAGGTACTCGGCGAGCGCGTCGATCTCGGCGGGCTTGAGCGTCTGGCCGAAGTTCGCGGGCATCACGTTGGCGGGGAAGCCCTTGGTGATCTCTGCGCCGGGGTTGACGATGGACTCCTTGACCATCGCGACGCTCATGCCGGACAGGACCTTGTCCAGGTCCGGTCCGATGCCGCCGGACGGGGTGCCGGCGTCGGCGAGCTGGTGGCAGCTGCCGCACGCGGTGGACTCGCCGTTGCCATCGGTGAAGAGCGTCTTGGCGTCGATCGCGGCCTGCCCGCCGCCGCCCCCGGCTGCGGCCTTGGGGGGCGCGGAGGCCTGCTTCATCCACGCCTGGAACTTCGCGGGCGGCATGACGTAGACGGTGCTGCGCATCACCGAGTGTCCCAGCCCGCACAGCTCGGCGCACACGACGGGGTAGGTCCCCAGGCGGGTGGGGGTGATGCGGTAGCTGGAGGGGATCCCCGGGACGGCATCGACCTTCATCCGCATCGCCGGGATCCAGAAGTCGTGGATGACGTCCTTGGAGCGAACGGTGAACTTCACCGACCGGCCTTCGGGCAGGCGCAGACGGGTCGTGTTGATCGGCTTGCCGTCGGCGCCCTTGTACCGGAAGGTCCACGCGAACTGCTCGCCGAACACGTCGACCTTCAGCTCGTCGGCGGCGTTGGCGGGAGCCTTCTCGATGTCGTGCAGGACCACGGCGGCGTAGCCGACGAGGGTGAAGAGGATCAGCGCCGGGATCGTCGTCCAGACGATCTCCAGCTTCGTGCTGCCGTGGATGTTGGGGCCGTCGAGCAGCTCCTCGCCCGGCCGCATCCGGAACTCCTTGACCGCGAAGAGCACGACGGTCACGACGAGCACGAAGACGGGCACCGCGAGGATGATCATGAGATCCCACAGGCCGTCGATCTTCTTGGCCTGGGTGGAGGCCTGGACCGGGAACCAGTCGATGTACAGACCCCACGCGATGCCGATTGCCGAGGCGACGAGGCCGACGACCACCATCTGCACGATCGTGCGGCGGTGCGTCCGCGAGCGGGGATCCACTTCCATGCCGAGATCTTATGGTTTGGGGCCGATGGACGGCAACGCGGGTGCCGCGGGCGCGCCGGCGCGGTGGTGCGTCAGGCGACGGCCGAGACCGGCGCAAAGCCGGGCGAGCCGCGGCGCCCGGCGCGGAAGTCCGAGGGCGCGACGCCATGGTGGCGGCGAAACGCCTTGGCGAACTGGGCGGGTTGCCGGTACCCGACGCGGTGGGCGACCTCGCGGACGGTCAGGCCCCGGTTGCCCAGCATCTCCGCCGCCCGCTGCATGCGGACCGCGGCCAGATGCTCGCGGAACGTGGTGTCACCGATCTCGGCGTAGGCGCGCTGGAGCTGGCGGCGGGAGGACGCCACGCGGCGCGCGATGTCGTCGAGCGCCAGGTCCGACGCGTACTCGACCTCGACGATCGCGATCGCGTCGTCGAGCAGGCTGGTGCGGTGACGGATGGTGGCAGGCCGCTGCATCGGTTGGTCCTACGGGCGCTGCGGGCCGACTGGACGCGTCGGCGGTATTAAGGCTACGTGTAGTTGGCGTGTTGCCACTTGTCTGCCGGTGGGCGGCGGAGCTAGGTTTGCGACAATCGTTGCAAACACCAGCGGAGGGCAGAATGCGGGTACGAGACGGGATGAGCACGGTGGTCCTGACGGTGGGGCCCGGTCACACCCTCCGCGCGGCGGCGCGGCTGATGGGCGAGCGCAAGGTGGGCGCGGCCGTCGTGCTTGACCCGGACGGGGCCGGCCCCGGGATCCTCACCGAGCGTGACGTGCTCAAGGCCGTCGGCCGGGGGCTGGACGTCGACGTCGAGCTCGTGGGCAGCCATCTGACCTCGGACATCGTCTTCGCTGCTCCGGACTGGTCGCTGGAGCAGGCGGCGGGCGCCATGATCAGCGGGAGCCTCCGCCACCTCATCGTCGTCCAGGCCGGTGAGATCCTCGGGATCCTGTCCGTGCGCGACGTCGTCGGCGTGTGGGTGGGCGACGGCGCGACGTGTGACATGCCCGAGCCCGCGTCCCGGTAGCCGGGCCCGGTCTCGCTGCCGGATCGCTGCGCCGGCGGACCGGCGAGCGGCGAGCTGTCACATCGGCGCGCTCACCGGCCACAAGTGCCAGGTCGGTTCGCGCTCGGCAGCCGGCCCGGCCCGGCCCGGGTCCGGTCCGGTCCTGTCCGGTCCGGCCAGCCCCGGGCGCGATCGGCCCGGCCTTCGCTGCGGCGTGCCGCACACCCTCCGTTGGGCCGTCGTTTGCGCGGCACCCCCGCCGGCCGGCACACCGACCCTGATCGATCATCAGCCTCCCAGGGGCGGCGCCGTGCGTTCCGCGCCCCCCGGCCCGGGAAGGTACGGCACCGGACCTGGAGCACCAGTCTGCCGGGTCGGCGGCGCACGTTCTCCGGCGCGGTGCCCGGAAGGTGCGAGACCGGGCCTGGAGCACCACCTCGCAGGGATTGTCGTTTGGCTGGTGCGTGCCCGATCACCGCTGCCTGCCCGCCCTGGGCGCCAGCGACCGGCAGTACGGGGGGGTGGACGCGCCCCGGGGTCTCCACGCCAACGGGGAGCTTCTGCAGGAGCGCACCGGCCACCCAGACTTGACGGGCTCGCCCGGCGTCGGCGGACCGGCACGGCGCACGAAGCCACCCCACGGCGATCTGCTCGTGCGCCACGCCCGCCGACCGACAATCGATATCACCCCGCCACGGTGAAGTCGGCCTCCCCGTCGAGGTCGACCCGGCGCTGCAGCGGGTCGCCAGCCAGGAAGGCGGCGATGACCGCGGGGTCGTGCGTCTTGGCCAGGCCGCGGTCGCCGCGCTCGTCGAGGACGGAGACGATGGCCATGGTCGCCGCGCCGGTGTGGTCGCGGATGGCCGTGTACGCCTCGACCGCGGCGCCGGTCACCGGGGCGGTGGTCAGCGTCCGGCGCGGCTGCGCGTCGACCGCGCTCTGCACGTCCAGGGCGGCGAAGGGGGCCGTGGGCGGATCGCTGGACAGCGCCGCGATCGCGTGCTTGGTCATGTACCAGCCCACCGCGGTCGCGAGGGCCGTCTGTGCGGTGCGCCCGCGGAGGCGATGGACGAGGGTGGCCAGGCTGTGGACGACGTAGGCGTTGGCCGGCCCGCCCGCGAACGTCAGGCCGCCGGTGACCGTCGGGGGCCGGACCGGGTCGGCGAGATCGATGCCAAGCTCCCGCGCCGCGACCTGCACCGCGACCGGGAAGCACGAGTACAGGTCCAGGTGGTCGATGTCGATGAGGTCGAGCTGCGCGTGGTCCAGGACCGCGGTGCCGCACGCGGCGATGGCCGGCGAGCGGTCCAGGTGCTCGCGCTCGCCGCCGAACCAATGGTCGTGGGCGCCCGCGGTGGCCGCCGGGTAGACCCAGTGCTCCTCGGGCACCCCGGCCTCCCGGGCGACGCCGGCCGAGCACAGCACGAGGCCGGCGGCCTGGTCGACCTGGATGTTCGCGTTCATGAGCTTCGTGTACGGGTCGGAGACCTGCCGGTTGCCGGCACCGGCGTGCGCGATCGTGGCGGCGTCCGGGGCGTCACGGCTCCACGCGTAGGGGTTGTCGGCGGCGACGGCGGCAAAGCGGGCCCACAGAGTCCCCAGATGCTCCTGGTGAGCGTCGCGGTCGTGACCCAGCGACCGGCGCAGCGCCTGCTCGAACAGCGGGTACCAGAACACCGGCGCGATGAGCCCGGCCGCCAGTTCGGCGGGGTGCGAGGGCTCGCGGTCGGCGCCGACGGTGCGTGACGGCGCGGTGCCGTCGTCCTGCGTCGGCCAGCCCGTGTCGCTGCCCGCCTTCACGGCCGCCATGAAGGGCGTCATCGCCTCGCCGCCGGCGATCAGCGCGCAGTCGATCTGCCCCTCATGGATGTCCTGGGCCAAGGCCCCCAGCAGGGCGATCGGCCCGTTGCCGCCCCGCGCGCTGAGGACGGTCTCGCGGGGGGTGAGCCCGAGCGCGCCGGCGAGCAGCGCGGCCGGGTCGCCGGTCGTCCACGAGAACAGGTCCACGACCGCGACGGCGTCGGTGCGCTGCGCGAGCTCCGCCGCGGCCGCACCGGTGTCCTGCAACGCCGCCCGCGCGGCCCGTTCCAGAAGGCCGGGGGTCGACGGGGCCGCTCCGTCGCCGGGCCGATGGCAGACCTGCCCGGCGCCGACGAGCACGGGGGTACGTGGATCGATCGAGTCCATCCGCGGGTTGTAGCTGAAACCGGTTCAGCTTGCCGGTGCGACCGTGCTCAGTGGTCGGTGTGCGAGGGCAGCGCGGCCATCTCGCCGCGGGCCTCGCGGATCCACTGCACGATGATCACCACGGTGAGGATCACCCCGGGGATCGTCAGGAACCGGGGGGAGACGGTGACGCCGACCAGGGTCATGGTGATGCCCACGGTCAGCAGCAGCGGATGCATCGATCCGCCGGGGATGTGGATCTCCTCGCCGGCCTCCGGGACGGGACGGTCGAGCTTGCTCATGCGACGTAGATGAGGGCGGCGACGAAGGTCATCCCGAACATGAAGAAGCACACGGCCCCGACGATGAGGCCGGAGCGCACGTTCTTGCGAGCGAGTTGGCGGTCCATGGGTGTCTGCTTTCTGGCGGGGTCAGAGCTTCGCGTCGGCGACCATCGAGACGAACAGCAGCGCCAGATACGCGAGGGAGAACAGGTAGAGCTTGAGGGCGGACGCCCGGTCGGCGTCCCGGTACAGCTTCACGGCTCCGCCGATGAAGGCGGCGCCGAGCGCGAGCGAGGCCACGAGGTAGATCTCCCCGAAGCCCCCCGCGCAGTACGGCAGCTGCGTGACGGCGTACAGCAGCACGCTGTACAGGAGGATCTGCCGGCGGGTCTCGGCCTCGCCGCGGACGACCGGCAGCATCGGGACGCCGACCTTGGCGTACTCGTCCTTCATGAGGATCGACAGCGCCCAGAAGTGCGGCGGGGTCCAGAAGAAGACGATCGCGAACAGGTACACGGCGATCCAGCTGACCTGGCCGGTGACCGCCGCCCAGCCGACCAGCGGGGGGACGGCGCCCGCGGCGCCGCCGATGACGATGTTCTGGACCGTGCGGCGCTTGAGCCAGATGGTGTAGACCCCGACGTAGCCGACGAAGCCCGAGAACGAGAGGGAGGCGGCCAGTACGTTGATCGTGAGCGACATGAGCACGAACGACGCGACCGCGAGGACGATGCCGAACGTCAGCGCGGCGGCGGGGGAGACGCGGCCGGACGGGACCGGCCGGTCGGCCGTCCGGGCCATGCGGGCGTCGATGTCCCGGTCGTAATAGTGGTTGACCGCGCCGGCGCCGCCCGCCGAGAGGTAGCCGCCGAGGCAGGTCAGCAGGATCAGGCCCAGCGAGGGCGACCCGGCCACGAGCATCGTCGTGACCGTGGTCAGCAGCAGCAGCGACTGCACCTTCGGCTTGGTCAGCTGTGCGTAGTCCGCGAGGACCTGCCGGGTGCCCGAGCGCAGGATCGGGGCCGCGGTGGCGGTGGATGCCTCCATGGGTTCCGTACGGCCGCGCCCTACCGGACGAGCGGCTCCGGGGTGGCGGGCTCCTGAGCCTGGCGGGCGACCTGACGCCGGATGTCCTTCATCGGCTCGACCGAGCGCACGCGCGGGACGGTGTCGAAGTTGTTGACCGGCGGCGGGGAGCTCGTGAACCACTCCAGCGTGTTCGCCTTCCACGGGTCCGGCCCGGCGACCGCGCCCTTCTTGACCGAGAGCACGACGTTGACCACGGTGACGCCCACGCCGATGGCGAGGATGAACGACCCGATCGTCGAGATGAGGTTGTACAGCTCCAGGTGGCCGACGTCCGGGTACTCGTACACGCGCCGGGGCATGCCGTCCAGGCCGATGGCGTGCTGGATGAAGAACGTGGTGTGGAAGCCGACGAGGATGAGCCAGAAGCTCGTCTTGCCGAGGGTCTCGCCGAGCATCCGGCCGGTGATCTTCGGGAACCAGTAGTAGATCCCCGAGAAGATGGCCAGCACGGAGCCGCCGACGAGCACGTAGTGCAGGTGGGCGACGACGAAGTAGGTGTCCGTCAGCTGCCAGTCGACCGGGAACACGGCGAGGAAGATGCCGGTGATGCCGCCGATGAGGAACGTGAACAGGAAGCCGGCGGCGAACAGCAGGGCGGTGGTGAACTCGATCGTCCCCCGCCACAGCGTCGCGATCCAGTTGAACATCTTCACGCCCGTGGGAACCGCGATGAGGAACGAGCTCATCATGAAGAAGACGAGGACAATCGTCGGCGACGGCGTCGCGAACATGTGGTGGGCCCAGACGAGCAGGCCGAGGAAGGCGATGACCACCGTGGACGCCGCGATCGCCTTGTAGCCGAAGATCGGCTTGCGGGCGAAGACCGGGAGGATCTCCGACACGATCCCGAAGCCCGGCAGGGCCATGATGTAGACCTCGGGGTGCCCGAAGAACCAGAAGAGGTGCTGCCAGAGCAGGGGCGAGCCCCCGGACGACGGGTCGTAGAAGTGGGTGCCGAAGTGGCGGTCGGTGAGCAGGAGGGTCACCGCGCCCGCGATCACCGGCAGCGCGAGGATCAGCAGGATCGCGTAGGTCAGTATCGCCCACACGAAGAGGGGCAGGCGGCCCCAGCCCATGCCGGGCGCGCGCATGTTCGCGATCGTCGCGTAGAAGTTCACGGCGCCGACCAGCGAGGAGATGCCGGTGAGGTGGA
>JBBSUL010000020.1:0-33367 GCA_038234375.1 Solirubrobacterales bacterium
CAGCAGCTGAAGGCGATCCAGTCCGAGCTCGGCGAGTTCGACGAGTCCACCGAGGAGGCCGCGCGGCTGCGTGAGCGACTGGACGCGGTGCAGCTGCCCAAGGACGTGCGCACCCAGGCCGACCGCGAGCTCTCCCGCCTGGAGGCGCTGCCCACCGCCGCGGCCGAGCACGGCGTGATCCGCAGCTACCTGGAGTGGCTGGCCTCGCTGCCGTGGGGCGTGCACAGCGAAGACAACCTGGATCTGGACCACGCGCGCGAGGTGCTCGACGAGGACCACTACGACATCGAGCAGGTCAAGGACCGGATCGTCGAGTTCCTCGCCGTCCGGCGCCTGAAACCGGACGCGAGGGGGTCGATCCTGTGCTTCGTCGGCCCGCCCGGTGTCGGCAAGACCTCGCTGGGCAAGTCGATCGCCCGCGCGCTCGGGAGGTCCTTTGAGCGCATCAGCGCCGGCGGGGTGCGCGACGAGGCCGAGATCCGCGGGCACCGCCGGACGTACATTGGCGCGATGCCGGGCACGATCGTCCGTGCGCTGCGGGACGCGGGGACCGCGAACCCGCTGTTCATGATCGACGAGATCGACAAGGTGGGGTCGGATCTGCGCGGCGGCGGAGGGGTGGAGTCCGCGCTGCTGGAGCTGCTGGACCCCGAGCAGAACTCGAGCTTCCGCGACCACTACCTCGACGTGCCCTTCGACCTGTCGGCCGTCATGTTCATCACCACCGCGAACACGCTGGACACGATCCCCGGGCCTCTGCGCGACCGCATGGAGGTCATCCGCCTGGCCGGCTACACCGAGGACGAGAAGCGCCAGATCGCCCGGCGGTACCTCGTCCCCCGCCAGATCGAGCGCAACGGCCTGAAGAAGTCGTGGATCACCATCAGCGACGCGGCGCTGCGCACGATCATCAGCGACTACACGCGCGAGGCGGGCGTCCGCGGTCTGGAGCGCGAGATCGGCACCGTCTGCCGGAAGGTGGCGCGGACCGCCGCCGCCGACGTGACCGCCGACCCGCCGCGCAAGGTCGCCCGCACCTCGGTCGGTGAGGCCAAGGCCCGGGAGCTGCTCGGGCGCCAGAAGTTCTACGCCGAGGCGCGGCGCCGCACGCGGGCGCCCGGGGTCGCGACGGGCCTGGCCTGGACGCCGGTCGGCGGGGACGTCCTGTTCGTCGAGGCCACGGCCATGCCCGGCCGCGGGCGCCTGCAGACGACCGGTCAGCTCGGCGACGTGATGAAGGAGTCCGCGCAGGCGGCCCTGTCCTACGTCCGCGCGTCGGTCGGCGACCTGGTGCCCGACCTCGACGCCGCCTGGTTCGCCGAGCACGACCTGCACGTCCACGTCCCCGCCGGGGCGATCCCCAAGGACGGGCCGAGCGCCGGGATCACCATGACGACCGCGCTCGTGTCGCTGCTCACGGGCCGCGCGGTGCGCTCGGACGTCGCGATGACCGGGGAGATGACCCTCACCGGGCAGGTGCTGCCGATCGGCGGCCTGAAGGAGAAGGCGCTGGCCGCGCAGCGCAACGGGATCACCCACATCGTCGCCCCGGCCCGCAACGAGCCGGACGTCGAGGACATCCCCGAGCACCTCCGGTCCAAGCTGCGCTTCAGCTTCGTCGAGACGATCGACGAGGTGCTGGAGGCGGCGCTGGAGGCCCGTCGGCGACCGGGGGCAGTCGCCGCGGACGGCAGCGGCCGGTAGCGAGCGAGAAATCCGGGTATAGACTCGCCGAGAGGGGCCGCCGACCGTCGGCGGTCGTCTCGGCGGCTCGGACGGGTCGTCGTTCCCGAACGCGATCGAGGAGTGCCGATGGCATTTAAGAAGAAGCAGGCGCAGGCGACGGCGAAGGCCGCGGAGGCCAAACTTGCGGCGCGCGCGTACGAGGCCGGCTCGCTGGTGTCGGCCAAGGCGCAGGACGCGGTGGACTCCGCCAAGGACGCCCAGAAGAAGCACTCGCGCCGCCGGGCCCGTAAGGACGCCGTGGCCACCGCCAAGGCGCAGGCCGGGCAGACCGCTGACCACCTCAGGGCCGAGGCCGACAAGAAGGCGTCCGAGCTCGCCGAGGCTGCGGCCAAGCCCAAGCGCAAGCGCGCCCGCAAGGCGGCCGCCAAGGCCGCCGAGGCTGCCGCCGCCAAGGCCGCCAAGGAGGCCAAGGAGGCCGAGAAGAACAAGCAGAAGGCCAAGCGCAAGGGCCGCGTCAAGCGCCGCGTGTTCGTGCTCGTCGTCGGCTCGGTCGGCGCGCTCGTCGCTTCCGAGGGCCTGCGCAACAAGGTGCTCGACGCGCTCTTCGGAGCCGAGGAGGAGTTCGACTACACCTCGACGACCGCTCCCGTGACCCCGCCGCCGCCGGCCACGCCCGCGCCGGCCGCGGACGCGGAGGCGGCCAAGGACGCCTGAGCGCGCCCTGGACCACACCGCCGCACACGAGGGGCGCCCGCGAGGCGCCCCTCGTCGTTCCCGGCGGCGCAGGGGGCGCCGATACGGGCGTACACTCCGAACGCTGCCGTTCGGTGAACCGCTCCGGCCGGCGTATCCAAGGAGTGGAGAAGTCCCATGCGTACGTCTGTCTGTCCCCGGCGCCGTCTCGCCGGTCTCGTCGCCACCTGTGGTGTCGTCGCCCTCGCCGGCCTGCCCGCCGCGCCCGCGTCCGCGTCCGCCGAGGACGTCACCGTCAGGACGCTGCACTTCGCGACGGTGACCGGGCCCGACGACGATATCCCGTGCGACATCATCGGCGACCTCTACAAGCCCGCGTCGGCATCCAAGGCCGACCCGGTGCCGGCGATCCTCACGACCAACGGCTTCGGCGGCTCCAAGGACGATCAGGCCAAGACCGCGCGCTACTACGCCTCGCAGGGGTACGTCGTGCTCTCCTACAGCGGCCTGGGCTTCGGCGGCAGCGGCTGCAAGATCACCCTCGACGACCGCGACTACGACGGCAAGGCCGGCAGCCAGCTCATCAGCTTCCTCGGCGGCGGCCGGGCGGCGACCGACGGCACGACCGTCGACTACGTCCGCCGGGACGCCAAGGGCAGCGACGGCTCAGCACACCAGTTCGACCCGCGCGTCGGCATGGTCGGCGGCTCCTACGGTGGCCAGATCCAGTTCGCGATCGCCGGCATCGACCCGCGCGTGGACACGATCGTCCCGTACATCACCTGGAACGACCTGTCCTACTCGCTGATGCCCAACAACGCGGGCCAGACGCGCGGTGTGAGCTCGGACACCCCGGGTGTGACGAAGCTGCAGTGGGGGCTGCTGTTCTCGACCCTGGGAATCGTCAACGGTGTGAGCAACGTCCAGGTCGACCCCTCGCGCGTCGCCCCGTGCCCGAACTTCGACGACCGGGTCTGCGGCGCCCTCGTCCAGGCCGGGGTCACCGGGGCGCCCAGCGACGCGCAGATCGCCTTCCTGCGCCACGCCTCGGTCGTCTCGTTCATCGACCGGATCCGGATCCCGACGATGCTCGTCCAGGGCCAGGGCGACACCCTGTTCAACCTTCAGGAGTCCGTCGCCACCTACCGCTCGCTCAAGGCCCAGGGCACACCGGTCAAGCTCGTGTGGCAGTTCGGCGGGCACAGCGGCCCGGCCGCCAAGGGGGAGGCCGACCTGGCCACGCCCGACCGCAGCTACCAGGGACGCGCGGTGAAGGACTGGTTTGACCACTACCTCAAGGACGCGCCCGCCGCCCCGTCGCTGGACTTCACCTTCTTCCGCGACTGGGTGACCTACGACGGGGACGCCACCCCGGCCTACGGCCGCACCGCCGGCTACCCGGTCGTTGACAAGCCGCAGGAGCTGTTCCTGTCGGGAGCGTCGTCACTGACCGGCGACGCGGCCGCCGTCAAGGACGGCACCGCGTCGCTCCTGGCCCCGGCTGCCGGGGCGCCGACGAGCTACACCGAGACGAGCGCCGTCGACCAGAAGACGCCGGTGAGCGACATCGTCGGCACCACCGTGCGCTTCGAGGGCGCGCCGCTGACGCAGGACACTGACGTGATCGGCGTGCCGTCGGTGGACGTGCGCGTCAACGCGCCCGTGCAGCAGGTGACCGGCCAGTTCGCCGCGCCCGCCGAGACCGTCCTGTTCTTCAAGCTCTACGACGTGGCTCCGGACGGGGGCATCACGCTGACGCACCGCGTCATCTCGCCGGTGCGGATCGCCGATCCGAGCGTGCCCGTCCACGTCGAGCTGCCGGGCATCGTGCACCGCTTCGGAAAGGGCCACCGGATCGTCCTGGCCGTCTCCGGTGGGGACCTGGCCTACAAGGGCAACAACGTTCCCGGACCCGTGCAGATCCTCACCAGCACCGCCCGGCCCGGCGTCCTGCGTCTGCCGGTCGCCGCCGCGGGCACCGACTACGGCGCGGTGGTCGCCGCCAAGGCGCCGACGGCGCGCTGTGTGAGCACGCGTCGTTTCAACGTGCGCGTGCGCTCGCGCTACCGCCGCAGCGTGCGCACGGTCGTCGCCACGCTGAACGGGAAGCGCATCGCCACCCGCCGTGGCGAGGACGTCCTGAAGCCGATCCGCGTGGACCTGCGCGGCCGCGGCCCGCGGAAGGTGACCGTGCGCCTGCGGATGCGCCTGAGCGACGGGCGGATCCGTACCGACGTGCGCCGCTACCAGCCCTGCCGGCCGGGGACGAAGTAGCGGACGCTCGGCCCCACGTGCGGCGCCGCACGTTTCCTTGCGTCAGGGCCGGGAACGTGCGTCACGGGGTTCAGAGGACGCAAGTGCGGGTCAGCGCCGCACGTTTGCTGGCCTCGAGCCCGGCAAGGTGCGCCCCAGGCACGCTCCGCACCACAACAACAACCACCGGGAGGGTGGGATCTCTCCAAGCCGGGCGAATGCCCACCGTCCCGCTGGGCCGACGCGAAGCCGTCGCTTTCAGCGCTCCGCGTGCGCGGGTCAGGCCGGCACGTCGTCGCGGCATTCGACGATGACGATCCGCTTGTCCTCGAACCACTGCGCGGCGACCTCCTGGGTGCCGAGGTCGTGGAGCACGGCGTCCGGCGGGTCGACGTCCCCGTGCTCGAGGATCGACACCACCGCCAGGTGGGCGTCGACCATCCGCGCGATCTCGGCGGGGACGGTCGCGCCCTCGTCGCGCCAGCGGCGGGCGGTCCGGGCGACCTCCTCGCGCGTCCACGTGAACGTGTTCTCCGATCCGCGATAGCACCAGGTCAGCGAGCCGTCGGCGTCGTGGATCCAGCGGTCCGGAGGCACCGCCGCCTGCTCGGCGAGGAGTCCGAAGACCAGGCACTGGGCGTCGAGTGAGTCCATGGCCACACCGTGCCGCGCCCGACCGTGACAGGACCACCCCCAACCTGTCACAGGACCGCGACGGCTCACGGCGTTCCGACCACAATCAGGTCAGCCACGGGAAGTCCGCAGGCAATATGTCAGCATGTCCCCACGCCCACCGTCCCGCCGAGGACGGCTACAGCCTCGTCGCCCGCCGCACCGGGGATGAGGAGTGGACACCGGCGTCGACACGATCCCGGCCACCACGGTCACCGCCCTGCTCGGCCGCTGACGCAGCGGCGCGGAGCTCAACCGAGCTTCGGCGTCGTCCACGGCGCCGCCAGGCGGGCGGCGAGCAGAGCGGGCAGCTCGTCGATGGCCACGCGCTCCTGGGCCATCGAGTCGCGGTCGCGGAGGGTGACGGTACGCTCGGTCAGCGTCTCGTGGTCGACGGTCACGCAGTACGGCGTGCCGATCTCGTCCTGGCGGCGGTAGCGCTTGCCGATCGCGCCGCCCTCGTCGTACTCGGTCTGCATCTGGCCGCGCAGCGTGGCGACGATCTCCCGGGCCACGTCGGGCTGGCCGTCCTTCTTGACCAGCGGTAGGACGGCGACCTTCACCGGGGCCAGGCGCGGGTGGAGCCTGAGCACGGTGCGCAGCTCGCCGTCCACCTCTTCCTCGTCGTAGGCGTCGACGAGGAACGCGAGCGTCGCGCGGTCCGCCCCGGCGGCCGGCTCGATGACGTGCGGCACGTAGCGCTCGCCGCTGCCCGGGTCGAAGTACTCAAGCTTCGTCCGCGACTGCGCCGCGTGGGCGGACAGGTCGAAGTCGCCGCGGTTGGCGACGCCCTCCAGCTCCGACCAGCCGATCGGGAACAGGTACTCCACGTCCGCGGTGCCCGAGGAGTAGTGGCTGAGCTCGTCGGCGTCGTGCTCGCGCAGGCGCAGGCCGTCGGGTCGGATGCCCAGGTCCGTGTACCAGTCAAAGCGCGTCTGCTTCCACTCCTCGTACCAGCGCTGCGCGTCGGTCGGCGGGACGAAGAACTCCATCTCCATCTGCTCGAACTCGCGCGTGCGGAAAATGAAGTTGCCGGGCGTGATCTCGTTGCGGAAGGACTTGCCGACCTGCGCGATGCCGAACGGCGGCTTCTTGCGGGAGAACTGCACCACGTTCTTGAAGTTGATGAAGATGCCCTGCGCGGTCTCCGGGCGCAGGTAGGCGACCGAGCCCGAGTCCTTCACGGGCCCGACCGTCGTCTCGAACATGAGGTTGAAGTCGCGGGCCTCGGTGAGGTCGCAGTCCGGCCCCTCGCCCGGCAGCTTGGAGGGCTTGCGCGTGCAGGCCAGCCCCGGGGCGCGCTCGGCGACGTGATCGGCCCGGACGCGCGACTTGCAGGTGCGGCAGTCGACCATCGGGTCGGTGAACCCGTCCAGGTGCCCGGAGGCCTTCCACACGTCCGGGTGCTGGAGGATCGCCGAGTCCAGGGCGACGATGTCGTCGCGGTCCTGCAGCATCGCCCGCCACCACGCGTTCTTGACGTTGGTCTTCAGCAGGACGCCGTAGTGCCCGTAGTCGTAGGTCGAGCCCAGCCCGCCGTAGATCTCGCTCGAGGCGAAGATGAAGCCCCGCCGCTTGCACAGTGCGACGACCTTGTCCATCGTGACGACATCTCCGGAGGCGGCCATCGCGCGATCGTAGCCTCCCGGGCCCGTGTTGGCACTCGTCCCTTGAGAGTGCCAGCGGGTCCGTGGCATACTGGACGGCACGATGCCCATCTACGAGTACCGCCGCCCGGACGGCACGACCTTCGACGTCATGCAGAAGTTCTCCGACGACGCGCTGACCGTCGACCCGGACACCGGCGTCCCGGTGATCAAGGTGCTGCACGCGCCGGCGATCCACTTCAAGGGCAAAGGCTTCCACAACACCGACTACGGCACGAAGAAGCGCAACCGGGAGCTCGAGCAGTCCGCCTCGGACGGCGCCGACAAGAACGACGCCAAGACGGCCGACAAGGCCGAGGCCAAGCAGAAGGCCGATGCGTCGTCCTCCTCGTCCGACGGAGGGTCGTCGAGCAGCAGCAGCAGCAACTCGTCGTCCGATTCGTCCTCGTCCTCCTCGGCCGCGTCGTCCTCCTCGTCGAGCGACAAGCCGAAGAAGTCCGGTGGGTCCGGCAAGCAGGCGTCCTCCAAGGCGGCCTGAGCCCGGCCACGCCTCAGCCGTCGAGGAAGCGCCGGACGGCCGCCACGCGCTGGCCGGCGCTGACCTTCTGACCGGAGGCCCCGCCCGGCAGGATCTGCGGGTTGGTCTTCAGGATGCGCGGGGTCGCGCTCCCCGAGGTCGCCAGCGCCGAGAACACGCCCAGGAGCGTGGGGGCGCTCATGTCCGACCGGATCGCCTTCGGCGCGTCCCAGCCGATGAACGGCCCGCGCAGGAACCCGGCCGGCCCGACGACGCGGCTCTTCATCGAGCTGAGGAGCTTCTGCTGGCGGCGCGCACGCGTGAAGTCGTTCTCCCTGGTGTTGCACAGGTTCTCGCGCGTCCGGGCCAGGGCAAGGGCCTGCTTGCCGTCGATGCGCGTCGTGCCGCTGCGCAGGCGCAGCGTGTACCCGCCGTTCTTGAAGCCTCCGTTGATCCGGGAGATGACGCACGAGCCGGTGTAGTCCACGCCGCCCATGGCGTCGATGAGGCCCGGGAAGTTCTCGAAGTTGATCTCGATGAGGTGGTTGACGTCGATGCGCAGGAACGCCTCGACCGTCTTGACGGCCAGCTCGGCGCCCCCGAAGGCGTAGGCGGCGTTGATCTTGTTGCGCCCGCGGCCGGGGATCTCCACCACGGTGTCGCGGGGGATCGACAGCCGCGCGTTGTGGCCGCCGCCGACCCGCAGCAGCAGCATGGTGTCCGAGCGGCTCGGTCCCCCGACATCCGCGCCGGGCTCCTTGCTGCCCTGCCTGCGCGCGTCGGACCCGAGGACGAGGACGGTGGTCGGCGCGAACGGCGGCGTCCCGCCTCCGCCCAGCGCGTCGCCGGCGCTCCCGGTCTGATGGATGGTGGCCGAGACGAAGAACGCCACGAACGCAGCGAGCAGCCAGACCGCCGCCGCCTTGAGGACCAGCTTGGCCACGTAGCCGGCGGTGACCCGGCGTCCGAGGCGCCCGGCCCGCCGACCGGGCAGACGGGGCAGCGAGGGCAGCGCCGGGCGCCATCGCCCGGATCCGCCGTCATCGGCGCGATAGATGGCGCGGCCCTGCTCGTCGCGGCGGACGGGGGCCTCGGCGCCGGCGGCTGCGCCCCCGGCCGGCTCCCGGGGGAGCGCCTGGTCGCGGGCCTGCAGCGCCCGCAGCGCCTCGGAGTCCTCGTCGTCGCGGCGCCGCCGGCGCAGGAACGACGGACCCGACCGGTGACGGCGGTACCGCGGCGGGTCGTCGGGTGCGTCGGGATCGGCCACGATGGACATGCTGCCGCAAGCGGCCCAACCACGGCCCCGACCCTCCGGCCGCGCCGGGGGCCGGGCGCCCGCCGCCGGTAGGGTCACCGGCATGCTGGCGCCCTGCGTCGTCGGCGTCGACCTGGGGGGCACGAAACTGCTGGCCGGAGCGGTCGACGCCGACCTCAACGTCCACCACCGCGCGCGCCGCGCGTCGGCCGGCGCCGGCCGGGCCGACCTTCTGGACCGGGTGGTCGACGCCGTGCGCGAGGCTGCCGACCCTGCCCCGGGGCCGGTGCGGGCCGTGGGCTTCGGCATCCCGTCGCTCATCGACCGCGAGCGGGGCGTCGCCGTGTCCACCGTCCACCTGCCGATCGCGGACGAGCCGTTCCGGGACATCATGGCGCAGCGGCTGGGCCTGCCGGTGGTCGTCGACAACGACGCCAACGCGGCGGCGATCGCCGAACACCGCCACGGTGCAGCAGCCGGGACGCAGCACGCGGTCCTGCTGACCATCGGGACCGGGATCGGCAGCGGGATCGTCGTCGACGGCGCCCTCGTCCGCGGTGCGCTGGGCGCGGCCGGTGAGCTCGGCCACATGGTCATCGAGCGCGACGGCCCCCGCTGCCATGGCACGTGCCCGAGCCGCGGCTGCCTGGAGGCCCTGGTCTCCGGCACCGCACTGGCCCGGACGGGCCTGCAGGCCGCGCGCGCCAACCCGGCCGGCGCGCTGGCCGCGGCCGTGGCCTCCGGCCGCGAGCTGAACGGCGCGCTGGTCACCGAGCTCGCCCACGACGGCGACCCCGACGCCCGGGCCTGCCTGCGCGCGGCCGGCGAGGCGCTGGGGGTCGGCATCACGAACATCGTCAACATCCTCAACCCCGAGGTGGTCGTCGTCGGCGGCGGGGTGCTCGCCGCCGGTGACCTGCTGCTGGACCCCGCGCGCGAGATGGTCGCCGTCCGCGCGCTGTCGCCCTCGCGCGACGTGGTGCGGATCGTCCCCGCGCACTTCGGGGCCGAGGCGGGCATGCTCGGCGCCGCGCTGCTGGCCCTCGACGAGGTGCAACCTCGATGACGCCGAAGGCCTCGCCCAGGGGGCTCGGCTTCGGTCGGGCGAACTCGCCTGCGGCTCCTTCGCCCAGGCCGCGGGTTGTCCGATGAGCACGCCGAAGGCCTCGCCCAGGGGGCTCGGCTTCGGTCGGGCGAACTCGCCTGCGGCTCCTTCGCCCGGGCCGCGGGTTGTCCGATGATGACGCCGAAGGCCTCGCCCAGGGGGCTCGGCTTCGGTCGGGCGAACTCGCCTGCGGCTCCTTCGCCCAGGCCGCAGGTTGTCCGATGAGCGCTGGGCGCCTGGTCGTCTGCCCGACGCCGATCGGCAATCTGCAGGACGTGACGCTCAGGGTGCTCGACGCGCTGCGCGACGCCGACGTCGTCGCCTGCGAGGACACGCGCCACTCGCGGCGCCTGCTGGATCGCCACGGGGTGGCGGCGTCGCTGGTCAGCTACCACGAGCACAACGAGCGCGGGCGCGCGCACGAGCTCGTCGCCCGCATGCAGGCCGGGCAGACCGTCGCGCTGGTGTCCGACGCCGGGATGCCGCTGGTCAGCGACCCAGGGGCGGTGCTCGTCGCCGCCTGCGTGGCCGCCGGGGTGACCGTCGAGGTGCTGCCCGGGCCCTCGGCCGTGGTCGCCGCGCTCGCGGTCAGCGGCCTGGCCACCGACCGCTGGTGCTTCGTCGGGTTCCTGCCGCGGAAGGCCGGCGAGCTGCGGGCGCTCCTGGCCGACGCGGCGTCCGACACGCTCGTCGCCTTCGAGTCCCCCCGCCGCCTGCCCGCCTCGCTGGGGGTGCTGGCCGAACTGGACCCGGCGCGGCCCGTCGCCGTCTGCCGCGAGCTGACCAAGCTGCACGAGGAGGTCGTGCGGGGCACCGCGGCGGACCTGGCCGAGCGCTACGCCGGCGCACAGGTGCGCGGCGAAGTCGTGCTCGTCGTCGGTCCCGCGCCCGCCGTCGGCAGCGAGGCTCCCGACCTCAGCGGCGCGCTGGACGCGGTGCGCGCGCTGGTGGACGTCGGGGCCAAGCCGCGGCCCGCCGCGAAGGTCGTCGCCGGCCTGACCGGGACCGGGGCCAACGCGCTGTACCAGGCGCTGACCGAGTCGCGGTAGGGGCATCGGCGCCGGTGGCCGTGGCCGTGGTCGCACCCGTTGCGCCGGTTTGGCCGCAACCTTGCACGCATGCTTACCGGGACAGCTTGTGTCAGATAGCGATGTAACCGATGATGTGCTCATGCTCCGACCCGGTACCCCGCGCGTGCCCCGCATCCGGCGTCCGGTGTGCCCGTCGCTGTTCGTGCGCCCGCCCAAGGAGCCCGTCCCCGGCGTCGCCCGCCGGCCGCTGGCCTGCACCGGGCCGGTGCGCTGCCCGCAGCAGGCGCCCCCGGCGTAAGGGCGCCCGCCACCCGCCGGTAGCCTGAAGGCACCCATGGGGTCCTTCTACGTCACCACGCCGATCTACTACGTCAACGCGGCGCCCCACATGGGACACGCGTACACGACGATCGCCGCCGACGTCATCGCCCGCCACCGCCGCCAGCGCGGGGACGATGTGTTCTTCCTCACCGGCGTGGACGAGCACGGGGAGCCCGTCGCCAACGCCGCCGCGGCGCTGGGCATGACCCCGCAGGCCCTGGCCGACCAGAACGCCGAGCGCTTCCGCGCGCTCATGCCGCGCCTGAACGCCTCCCACGACTTCTTCATCCGGACCACCGACCCCGAGCACAAGGCCAAGGTGCAGGAGGTCCTCACACGCATCAAGGACAACGGCCACGTCTACAAGGGCGAGTACGAGGGCTGGTACTGCCCTCGCTGCGCCGACTTCAAGTCCGAGACCGAGATCGAGGCGGGCAACCGCTGCCCCATCCACCACATCGAGTTGACGCGCGAGCAGGAGGAGAACTGGTTCTTCGCGCTGTCGGCCTTCCAGGAGCGCCTGGAGGCCCTGTACAAGCAGCGCCCCGACTTCGTCAGCCCGCGCCACCGCGCCAACGAGGCGCTCTCGTTCATCAAGGGGGGCCTGCAGGACGTCTCGCTCTCGCGGGGCACCCTGACCTGGGGCGTCACCGTCCCGTGGGACGAGTCGCACGTGTTCTACGTGTGGTTTGACGCGCTGCTGAACTACTACACCGCCCTGTCCTACGCGCGGCCCGGCGAGGACCTGACCGAGCGCTTCTGGCCGGCGCAGCTGCACGTCATCGGCAAGGACATCCTCAAGTTCCACGCCGTGTTCTGGCCGGCGCTGCTGATGGCCGCCGACCTGCCGCTGCCCGAGCGCGAGGTCGTCCACGGCTACCTGCTCATGGACGGCGAGAAGATGAGCAAGTCGCTGGGCAACGTGCTGGACCCGCTCGTCGTCGTCGACCGCTTCGGCACCGACGCGCTGCGCCACTACGTCCTGCGCGACGTGACCTTCGGACAGGACGGATCGGTCTCCACCGAGGCCTTCGAGCAGCGCTACACCAGCGAGCTGGCCAACGGCCTGGGCAACCTGGCCAGCCGGTCGATCGCCATGGTGCGCAAGTACCGCGACGGGGCGGTCCCGACCGTGGAGGTCGAGCTGCGCGAGGACTTCGACGGCCTGGCCGACGCCGTGGCCGCGCACGTCGACCGCGCCGAGCTGACCCCGGCGCTGGAGCTCGTGTGGGAGCGCGTGCGTCGCCTGAACCGCTACGTCGACGAGACGACTCCGTGGACGCTGGCCAAGGACCCCGAGCAGGCGCAGCGCCTCGACGTCGTGCTCGCCACCCTGATCGAGGGCGTGCGCGTCGTCGCCGTCCTGCTCGCGGCCGTGCTGCCCGAGACGACGGCGAAGCTGCTGGCCGCCCTGGGGGCGCAGGACGTCGCGTACGCCTCAGCGACCCTGACCGCCGGGACGGTCACGCAGGTGCAGGCCCTCGCGCCGCTGTTCCCCAAGGACCTGCCCGCCCCGGCCCCCGCCTGAACGCCCGAGCCGGTGATCGACAGCCACACCCACCTGGACGCCTGCGCGCCGGACAACGCCGAGCTCGTCGCCGCCGCGCGGGAGGCCGGGGTCACCCGGATGCTCACCGTCGGCACCGACGAGGCCTCCAACCGCTCCGCGCTGGCCGCCGCCGACGCGTTCGCCGAGGTCTTCGCCGCCGTCGGCCGCCACCCCAACCACGCCGAGGGCTTCGACGACGAGGCGCTGGGCGACCTGCGCACGCTGGCGCAGCACCCGCGCTGCCGGGCGATCGGCGAGACCGGCCTGGACGACTTCCGCGACTACTGCCCGCGCGCCGACCAGGAGGACGCGTTCGCCGCCCAGATCGACCTCGCCCGCGAGCTGGGCAAGCCCGTGGTCATCCACACGCGCGCCGCCGAGGACGACACCATCGCCATGCTGCGCGAGCGGGCGGGCGGGGTGACCGTCCTCCTGCACTGCTTCTCGATGCCCGACCACGTGGAGGCGTGCATCGAGGAGGGCTGGTGGTTCTCCTTCGCCGGGAACGTGACGTACCCGAAGAACGCCGACCTGGCCCGGGCCGCCGCCCGCGTCCCGGCCGACCGCCTGCTCGTGGAGACCGACGCGCCGTACCTCACCCCGCAGCCGGTGCGCAAGCACCGCAACCAGCCGGCCTACGTCGCGCACACCGCACGCTTCGTCGCCGACGCCCGCGGCGTAGACCACGACGAGCTCGACGCGCTGGTGACCGCCAACGCGCAGCGCCTGTTCGGATGGGCGTGAGCGCGCTGGCCGAGACTCCGGACCCGTCGGGCGAGGACGCGCCGCGGCAGCCCAGCCTGCGCCGGATGCGCGCGTTCGACGTGCACCCCAAGCGCGACCTCGGCCAGAACTTCCTCGTGGACTCCAACATCCTCGGGGTCATCGCGCGCGCCGCCGAGCTGGGCGAGGACGACGTCGTCCTGGAGGTCGGCGGCGGCCTGGGCGTGCTCACCGAGCACCTGGCGCAGCGGGTGCGCCACGTGCACGTCGTCGAGGTCGACCGCGCGCTGGAGCCCGCGCTGCGCGACGCCACCGACCCGTTCGGCGACCGTGTCAGCGTGCACATCGCCGACGCGCTGGACCTGGACCTGACAGCACTGGACCCGGCCCCGACGAAGGTCGTCGCCAACCTGCCCTACGGCATCGCCGCCACCGCGATCCTCAAGACGATCGCCGAGCTTGAGGCGGTCACCACCTGGGTGGCGATGGTGCAGAAGGAGGTCGGCGTGCGCCTGGCCGCGGCGGCGGGGACCGACGCCTACGGCATCCCGAGTGTCCTGGCCCAGCTGGCCTGCGACGTGCACGTGCACCACAAGGTCGCGCGCACGGTCTTCGCGCCCGTGCCCAACGTCGACAGCGTGCTCGTCGTCCTGTGCCGCCGGCCCGGGGCGCCGGTGGTGGACGATGACCTGCGCACCCTCGTGCACGCCGCGTTCGCGCACCGCCGCAAGGCCCTCGCCGGCTCGCTGAAGCTGCACCCCGCCTTCGGTCCGGCCGCCCGCGAGGCTGCGCGCGACGCGCTCGTGGCGCTCGGCCACCCCGCCGACGTGCGGGCCGAGCGCCTGGCGCCCGACGACTTCCGGACGCTGTCGGAGGCCCTGAAGTGACCGGAGCCGGCGACCGGTGGCGCACGCTCGCCCCGGCCAAGATCAACGTGTGCCTCTACGTCGGCCGGTCGCGCCCGTCCGACGGGCGCCACCGCCTGGTCAGCGTGATGCAGGCGGTGGGCCTGTGCGACGAGGTGAGGGTGGAGGCGGCCCCGCGCGACCTGCTCGACTGCCCCGGGGTGGACGGCGACAACATCGCCGCCGCCGCGCTGGCCGCGTTCCGCGCGCGCACCGGCCAGGTCGAACCCGTGGCGATCACCGTGGCCAAAGCGAGCCCCGTCGCTGCGGGCATGGCCGGGGGCAGCGCCGACGCCGGGGCCGTGCTGCGCCTGCTGGACGCCCACTTCGACACCGACCTGAGCGAGGACGAGCTGCGCGAGGTCGCCGCCACCCTCGGCGCCGACGTCCCCGCGCAGGTCCACCCCGGCCGCCACCTGGCCACCGGGGCCGGCGAGGTCGTGGCGGCGGTCCCGGCGTCCGCGGCTTACGGGGTGGTCGTGCTGCCCCACCCTGAGCCGCTGTCCACGCCGGCGGTGTACCGCGAGTTCGACCGCCTCGCGCTCGCCCGCGGCGACCAGGAACTGGCGCAGCTCACCGGCCGGGTACGCGAGGCCGCGGGAGACCTGCCCGACGCGCTGGTCGTCAACGACCTGGCCGCAGCCGCGATCTCGCTGTGCCCGATGGTCGCCGCCAGCCTGCAGCGCCTGCGCGAGGCGGGCGCCGAGCTGGCCGTGGTCTGCGGGAGCGGACCCACGACCCTCGGCCTGACCCGTGACGTGGCGGCGGCGGCGGAGGTCGCCCAGCGCACCGGCCCCGACGCGCTGGCGGTTGCCAGCCTCACCGATCCGGTGGCGGTGACCCGGACGTGAAGCCGCTGTGGTTCTTCGTCGCCGCCGCGATCCTCGGCCTGCTGTACCGCAAGCGCTCGGACCTGGAGCCGACGCTGAAGGTCGGCGGCCTCATCGCCGCGGCCGGGTGCGTCGTCTACGCGACCGGCGTCATCCACCCGCCGCAGCTCGACACGCTGCTCAAGGACGTCGGGCAGGCGCTCGGGAAGTGGACCTACCTGCTCGTCGCCGTCATGGCCTTCCTGGAGACCGGGGCCTTCGTCGGCCTGCTGGCCCCCGGGGAGACGGTCATCATCGTCGGCGGCGTCGTGGCCGGCCAGGGCGAGATCGACATCGTCGTGCTCGTCGCCCTCATCTGGGTCTGCGCCGTCGGCGGCGACATGACGAGCTTCTGGATCGGCCGTCGCCTGGGCCGCGACGTCCTCGTCCGCCACGGCCCGAAGGTCCAGATCACCGAGGCGCGGATCGAGCAGACCGAGGCGTTCTTCGACAAGCACGGCGGCAAGGCGATCTTCCTCGGGCGCTTCGTCGGCTTGATCCGCGCGGTGGCGCCCTTCCTCGCCGGCTCCAGCGGCATGCCGCTGCGTCGCTTCGCCCCCTACGACATCCTCGGCGCGGGCCTGTGGGGCACGACCTTCGCCGTGCTCGGCTACGTCTTCTGGCAGTCCATCGACCGCGTACTGGCGCTGGCCAAGCAGGGGTCGCTGGCGCTGGCCACGGTGATCGTCCTGGGCACGGCGATCGTCTACGCCGTCCGGCGCCTGCGCGACGACGAGCAGCGGCACCGGATCGCCGCGCGGGTGCACGCCACGCCGGTCGTCGGCCCCCTCGTGCGTCGCCTGACCGGGCCTGCCCGCTTCGCCTGGGACCGCCTGACCCCGGGCGACCTGGGCCTCGAGCTGACCACGCTGCTGGCGGTCGCGGCGGTCGGGGTCGCCGTGTTCCTGGGGTACGCGATCAGCCTCGGCCCGCGCGATCTGACCCCCGGGGACCTGCGCGGCCTGCGCTGGGCCGACGACCTCGCGACGCCGACCGTGCTCGACGTCGCCCGGGCAGTGACGACGCTCGGATCGCTGAAGGTCACCGGTGCCCTGGTCCTGCTGGTCGCGGCGATGCTCGCGCGCCGGCGGCTGCTCGTCGAGGCGGCCGCACTGGTGGGCGGCATGGCCCTGACCGTCGTGGCCTCCAACGTCGCGAAGGCGATCGTCGACCGGCCCCGGCCGCTGGGGCCGCTGGTCGAGACCGCGAACGCCTCCTACCCGTCGGGGCACTCGGCCTACGCGATGGCCTGGGTCGCGGTCACGGTCGTGCTGCTGCGCGCCCTCCCGCGCCTCGGCGCCCGGGTGGCCCTGCTGACGGTGTCCATCGTGCTCGCGGCGGCGATCGGCCTCAGCCGCATGCAGCTGCGCGCGCACTTCTTCAGCGACGTGGCCGGGGGATGGGGCCTGGGGGCGGCCATGTTCTCCGTCAGCGCGATGGCCGGGCTGATCGTCGCGTACTTCCGGCACAATGGCCCAGCAGAGCCATGAGCAACTCGGACATCACCTGGGTCGTGGCGATCAGCGCGGCCATCTTCGTGCTCGCCGCCTACGTCGGCCTGATCCTCGTGCCGGCGTGGCAGTCCTACTCGCGCGTATGGCAGCGGATCGCCGCCTCGTTCCTGACCCTGTACGTGCTGGCGGGCTTCGTCATCCTCGGGGTCGGCGGGGGTGCGGCGATCATCTGGTCCTGGGACCGCATCCAGGGCTGACCCCCGGCGGTGGTCCGGCACGAGCGTCCCCGCGTAGACTGCACGACGATGCCCACCCCGGCTGCCGATACGCCGGCGGGTTTCGATCTCGGGGCACTGGACGCCATGACCGAGGCGGTGCAGTCCGGTGCCGGCCTGCCCGAGATCGTGCGCGCTGCCGCCCGGGCCCTCGAGGCCAGCCTCGTGGTCCTCGACCGCTCGGGGGCGACGCTGGCTGTCGCGGCCCGCTCCCCGGCCGACGAGCAGTCGCTCACCGCCGAGGGGAGGGGCGTGGACACCATCGAGCTGCGCGTGGCCGACGAGGTCGTCGGGCTGCTGCGCGTGCGCACCCGCGGTGCCCCCGGGGCGGCGCTCGTCCGCCTGGCCACAACCCTCATCGCCTCCGAGGTCGAGCGGGTGCGGGCGCCCGAGCGTGCATCCCACGAGGCGACCGCGGCCTTCCTGACCACCGTCGTCCGCCGTGAGCTGGTCTCCGGCGAGCAGATCGTCGAGGCCGCCGAGGCCGTCGGTCTGGACCTCGCGGACGGCGCGAGCTTCGTCGTCGCCCGCGTCCACGCCCACGTCACCGCCGAGGAAGGCTGGCGGCTGCGGGTGCTGGCGATGGCCGAGCGCGGCGCCCGGGCCGTCGTCACGGGGGCCGTCGCCGCGCTCATCGACCGCGGCGAGCGTGGCCGCACCGAGGTGACCGGGCTCGTCACCGGCGGTGCCGACGCGGAGGCCGCGCGCGCCGCCGAGTCCATCCTGGGCGAGCTGCGCTCGGCGCTGCCCGGCCACACGTTCGCCGTCGGCCGCAGCCGGGTCGCCGCCGACCCGGCCGATCTGGCCCGCGCGGCCAACGAGGCGCTGCTGGCCGCCAACGTCGCCGAGGGGGACGCCGAACGCGACTCCCTGGCCTTCGACGAGACCGGGGCCTACCGGCTCCTGCTGCCCGCGATGAGCGAGGACGCCGCCGAGCTGCAGCGCTTCTACGCCGAGACCGTGGAGCCGCTCGTCGCCTACGACGACCAGTACGAGACCGACCTCCTGCAGACCGTCGAGGCGTTCCTGGAGGCCGACGGCAACGTCGCCGGCACCGCCGCGCTCCTGTTCACCCACCGCCACACCGTCCGCTACCGCCTGGAGCGGGTGCGGGACCTGTCGGGCCTGGACGTCGGCTCCACCGACGGCCGCGAGAAGCTCTCGCTGGGGCTGAAGTCGATGCGCGTGCTGGGGATCGCGCAGCGCGGCGGACCGGCGACCGAGCCCCGCGAGACGGGCGCGCGCGCCAGGCCGCGCTGAGCGCGCAGCGCGGCCCGCCCGCTCTACGATGGCGCGCATGCGCATCGGGATCATCACCGGCTCGGGCACCTACACGCTGCCCGGGTTCGACGCCGCCGAGACCGCCGTCGTCGGCACTGCCTTCGGCGAGGTGCCCGTCACGCGTGGCGCCTTCGGCGGCGCCGACGTCGTCCACGTCAGCCGCCACCGGGAGGGCCATCAGCTCGTCTCCCACCAGGTCACCCACCAGGCGAACATCTCGGCCTTCGCCGCCGAGGGGGTCGACGCGATCCTCGCTGCCACCGTCTGCGGCGCCGTGGACCCGGACCTGGCGCTCGGGTCGCTCGTCGTGTTCGACGACCTGCACTTCCTGGCCAACCGGCTGCCCGACGGCTCCGTCTGCTCGCTGCACGTCGAGCCCGGCGCCCCCGGCCGTGGACACTGGATCTTCGACGACCCGTTCAGCGGTGCGCTGCGTGCGGCCCTGCTGGCCGGCGCCGGGGCCGCGGGTCAGCCCGTCCGCGACGGCGGGTGCTACGGGCACGTCGACGGCCCGCGCTTCAACACGAAGACCGAGATCCGGATGCTCGCCCAGGCCGGAGTCACGTGCGTCTCGCAGACCGCCGGGCCCGAGACCGTCCTCGCCGGCGAGGCGACGATCCCCTACGCGCTGCTCGGCTACCCCACCGACTACGCCAACGGCGTCAAGCCCGACGAGCCGACGGCGCTCGCGGACCTCATGCGCCTCGTCGAGGCGTCCACCGACTGCTTCGCGCAGACGCTGGCCGCGGCGGTGCCGCGCATCGACGCCGGCGCGCTTACGCCCGTCGGGACAGCGTTCTCCCTGGGTTGGTGGTCTCCGCCGTGCCCGGGCGGCGCTTGCGTAGGGTGCTTGGACCATGGATGCAATGGCGGTCGTAGTTCTCGATGCGCTCGCCGGGGAGCAGGACGAGGCGCTCGCGGAGCTGCTCGGACCCGTTGCCGTCGCGGCGCTGCGCCGCGAGCTGCGGCGCGGTGCGCGGGCCTGGGCGGCGGCGACCGCGGATCGTGACGGTCCCGGAGCCTTCGAGGCCACGACGGCCGCGGCCGCCCTCGCCGCCCTCGGCGAGCACCGCGGGCCGGTGGCCTTCGTCGCGCCCGATGTGCCCGCCCTCGACGCCACGCTCGCGGCGGACCTGCGCGGCGACCTGGCCGATGGCGTCGCGGTCACCTTCGCGCCCACCTACGACGGCAGCACCTTCCTCCTGGCCACCGGAGCCGTCGACCCCGAGCTGCTGGCCCTCGCCGGCGCGGGGCAGGACGCGCTGCTGGCCGCCGTCGCCGCCCGCGAGGTGGCGGTCGGGATGCTGCGCCCACAGCGGCGCCTGGCCTCCGTGTCCGACGCCCGGGCCGCCGCCGCCGACCCGGGGACCCCGCTGGAGCTCGGTGTGCTGCTGGCCGCCGGGCTGGACGTCCGCATGCGGCGAACGCCGGCGCTACAGGACGGGTCCTGAGCGACCGATAGGAGGGGTGTCCCGCATCCTTGTCCCGCGGAGGAGCCCACCGTGCCGTCGCCGAGCCTGTCCCCGAAGCCTCCGCCACCGGCCGCGCCGGTGCTTGCTCCGGCCGCCGCGGTCTCCGCCTCCGCCTCGGTGCCGCCGGTCACGCTCCGACCGGTTCACCCGCCCGCGCCGCCGGTCGCCGGGTGGACGGCGGCACTGGAGTCCGTCCTGCGCCATCCCCGGAACATCCGGGTGGAGTATCAGCCGATCGTCGATCTGCAGCGTGGTGTCGTCCGCGGATACGAGGCGCTTGCGCGCTTCCCCGAGACCGTGGGGGTGGGGCCGCGGGACTGGTTCGACGCCGCCGCGCGCCTCGGCTGCGCCGGGGCGCTGGAGGCGCAGGTCGTGCAGGCCGCGTTCGTGGTGCGCCCGCTGCTGGCCCGTGAGCGGTTCATCGCGGTCAACCTCAGTCCTGCGGCCCTCCTCAGCCCCGAGGTCGACGCGGTCTTTGCCGCCGAGCGCTCGCTGGAGCGGATCGTCGTCGAGATCGTCGAGCAGGAGGATGGCGTCGACTCCGAGACGCTGCGCCCGCGGCTGGACGCGCTCCGCGAGCGCGGCGCGCGCATCGCGGTGGACGACTGCGGCGCGGGCTACCGGAGCCTGGACCGGGTGGTGGCGCTGCGTCCGCACCTGGTCAAGGTCGACGGCGCCCTGGGTGGCGGAGACGGGGACGACTACGACCAGGCGCGCCTGGACATGATCGGCACGCTGTGCGAGCTGGCTGCAGGCCTGGACGCCTGGGTCGTCGCCAAGGGCGTCGAGACGACCGCGCAACTGGACGCGCTCGTCCGCCTCGGTGTTCCGCTCGGCCAGGGCTACGCCCTCGGCCGCCCGTCGCCGGTGATGCGTGAGCTCGACCGGGCGCTCGCCGCGCAGATGCGCCGGCACGCGCCGGGGGCTGTCGAAGGCCACCGGGTGCAGTCGCTGGTCGAGCATGTGCCCGCCGTGGCCACGGCCGGCGGGTCGGACGCCGGGGCCGTCGCCGCCACCTTCGCCCGCGACCGTCACCTCGAGCACGTCGTGGTGCTCGCGTCCGACGGCCGCCCGGCCGGGGTGGTGGACCGCCCCGCCCACGAGCGCGGGACGCAGCCGCGCCGCCCGCTGTGCGTGCTCGGGGCGATGTCGGTGACCGACGCCGCGCGCCGGGCGATGGCCCGCCCGCTGGAGGCCCGCTTCGATCCCGTCGTCTGCGTGGACCCGCGCGGGGCCTACGCCGGGATCGTGCCGATCGACCGGATGGTCGCGGCCCTGGTGCGCTGACCGGGCCGCGAGCGCCCGCGGAGCCGGTTCTCTAGACGGTCTGGATGTTCGACTTGACCTGCTCGACGACCTCGTCGGGCACCGTCTCCATGCCGTGATCGGCCTTGGCGTGCTCGGCGACCTGACCGAGGAGCTCGTCCTCGGTCTCGGCCGAGAACGTCGCGGTGCATCCGGGGACGACGGCGCCACAGCTGAACTGCTTCATCGGTCTGGCTCCTTGGGTGGGAGGTTCGATGCTACTGCGCGGCCCGTCCGGTCCGGGCCGGATACGCTGGGAGCCGGCCGGGCGCGCCCTGCGTCCCTGCCCTGGGGAGTGGTGTAGAGGCAACACGCCGGCTTTTGGTGCCGTGAGTCGCGGGTTCAAATCCTGCCTCCCCAACTCAGGCCCTCATCCCGCGGCGGTTCCGTCCGGCCTGGGTGGGAACGTTGTTCGTGTTCCGGTTCGAAGAGTCCGAGTTGCGCGACGCTGTTGCTCGGTGCACTAACTGCGCCGATGTGCTTCGCTGCTTCGGTCTGCGGGCTGCCGGCGGGAACTACCGCACGCTTCAGACGTGGATCGCGCGGTGGGAGATCTCGACCGCCCACTTCGACCCGAACCTCAGGCGCCACCGTGGCCTGAAACGGGTGGCCGTGCCGCTGGCGACGTACATGGTCGAGGGTTCGTCCTACAGCCGGACGATGCTGAAGAAGCGGCTGTACGCCGAAGGGCTCAAGGCACGCCGCTGCGAGCTGTGCGGGCAGGGCGAGCAGTGGCACGGACGGACCCTCGCCCTCATCCTCGATCACATCAACGGCGTCGCCGACGACCACCGCCTGGACAACCTCAGGATCGTCTGCCCCAACTGTGCGGCGACGTTGGAGACGCACTGTGGGCGCAACCACCGGACGCGGACGGAGCGGCCCTGCGCCGGCTGCGGCAGGCCGTTCCTGCCCGGAACCCCGACGCAGAAGTACTGCGGCCACGAATGTGGACAGCGCGCAAAGCGCCGGCCACGGCCGCAGGCCCGCCGGGTGACTCGACCGCCCTACGAGGTGGTGCGGGCAGAGGTGGCGGCGGACGGTTGGTCCGCCGTCGGCCGCAGATACGGAGTGTCCGACAACGCCGTGCGCAAGTGGATCCGGATGTACGAGCGCGAGATGGCCGCGAGATGGACCCCGGACCCCCCCTCGTCCCCGTAGCATCACCGCCGTGAGCTTCAGCGTCGTCGTCATGGCCGCCGGTCAGGGGACCCGGATGCGGTCGAAGGTCCCGAAGGTGCTGCACCCGATCTGCGGGCGGCCGATGGTCCACTGGCCGATCCTCGCCGCGCGGGAGGCCGGGGCCGGCACCGTCGTCGTCGTCGGCGCGCCGGACGGCAGCCTGGCCGAGCACCTGCCCGAGGGCGTGGTCCACGTCGTGCAGGCGGTCCAGGACGGGACCGGCGGCGCCGGGGCCGCGGCCGTCCCGTCCCTGCCCGAGACCGGGCCCGTCGTGGTGCTCAGCGGTGACGTGCCGCTCATCACCGCACCGCTCATCCGCGCGCTGGTCGACGCCCACGTGCACGCGGGGGCGGCGGCGACCATGGTCACCGCCGTGCTCGACGACCCCACGGGCTACGGCCGGGTCGTCCGCGACGCCGACGGCCACGTCGAGCAGGTCGTCGAGACGAAGGCCGCAGGCGATGCCCGCCCCGAGCACCTCGTGCTGCGCGAGGTGAACACCGGCATCTTCTGCTTCGAGGCGTCCGCCTTGGCCGCCGCGCTGCCGCGCGTGGGCACCGACAACGCGCAGGGGGAGCGCTATCTGCCCGACGTGCTGCCGATCCTCCGCGCCGACGGTGAGACGGTCGCCGCCCACGTCGTCTCGGACCCCGCCATCACCGAGGGCGTCAACGACCGTGTCCAGTTGGCGGCCGTCACCGCGGTCGCGCGCCGGCGGACGCTGGAGGACCACATGCGTGCGGGCGTCACCGTCGTGGACCCGGCGAGCGTCGACGTCGACGTCGACGTGCGCATCGGGCCGGACACCGTCCTGGAGCCCGGCACCGTCCTGCGCGGCGCCACGACCGTCGGGGGCGGCTGCCGCATCGGGCCGCAGGTCACGCTGACCGACTGCACGCTGGGGGACGCGGTCACGATCCGCCACGCCTTCGGGACGGGGGCCGTCGCCGACGACGGGGTCACGGTCGGCCCGTACGCCTATCTGCGGCCGGGCACCGTGCTGCGCGAGCGGGCGAAGGTCGGCACGTTCGTGGAGATCAAGAACTCGGACATCGGGCCGGGCGCGAAGGTGCCGCACCTGTCCTACCTCGGCGACGCGGACGTCGGCGCCGACAGCAACATGGGGGCGGGGACGATCACCGCCAACTACGACGGCCGGAACAAGCACCGCACCACGATCGGCGCACGCGTGCGCTCCGGCGTGCACGTGAGCTTCGTCGCGCCGGTCACGGTCGGCGACGGTGCGATCACCGGCGCGGGGTCGATCATCACCCACACCGTGCCCGCCGGTGCCCTCGGGATCGCCCGCGCACGGCAGCAGGTGATCGAGGACTATGCTGCGCGGCAGCACCCCGACTCCCCGGACGGGGCCTGATCCGCCTGACCTCGCCGTACGCGACCCCGAGGCCTACCAGCGTCATGACCTACACGTCGGACCCCGTCCGTAGACTCGCGACCGCTGCGCGCGGACACACGAGCCTCCCGATCGACTACGACAAGCGGCTCATGCTCTTCACGGGCCGGGCCAACCCGGAGCTCGCCGCGAAGATCGCCGACAAGCTCGGCGTCGACCTCGGACCCATCACGCTGAAGACGTTCTCCAACGGCGAGGTGTACTGCCGGTTCGACGAGTCCGTCCGCGGTGCCGACCTGTTCATCATCCAGCCGACGTGCGGCAACCCGGACACGGGGGTCAGTGCCCACGACGCGCTGCTGGAGCTCCTGCTCATGATCGACGCGGCCGTCGGCGCATCCGCGCACCGCGTCATCGCCGTGTGCCCGTGGTACGGGTACAGCCGCCAGGACAAGAAGTCCGCGCCGCGCGAGCCGATCAGCGCCCGCCTCGTCGCCCGGATGCTCGAGGCCGCGGGTGCGGACCGCGTCCTCACCATGGACCTGCACGCGGGTCAGGTGCAGGGCTTCTTCCAGAAGCCCGTGGACCACATGACGGCGATGATGATGCTCACCCAGTACTTCGCCGACCTGCACCTGGAGGACCTCGTCGTCGTCGCCCCCGACGCCGGGCGGGTGAAGCTCAACAAGAAGTTCGCCTCCAAGCTCGGGGCCGAGCTGGCCATCCTCGACAAGGAACGCCCGGCGCAGCAGGTCGCGGAGATCGGCTACATCATCGGCGACGTCAAGGACAAGACCGCGCTCATCGTCGACGACATGATCGACACCGCGGGCACGCTGAAGGCCGCCGGCCAGACCGTCAAGGACGCGGGCGCCGCGCGGGTCTTCGCCGCCGCCACCCACCCCGTGCTCAGCGGCAACGCGTTCGAGAACCTCGCCGCCTCCCCCTTCGAGCAGATCGTCGTCACCGACACGATCCCGCTGCGGCGCGGCGCCCCGGACAACATCCGTGTGCTCAGCTGCGCCGAGATGCTGACCGACTCGATCCGCCGGATCTTCACCGACGACTCGGTGAGCGAGGTCTTCGGGGGCGAGAACCAGCTGTTCTGATGTCGAGGCGCCCCACGGGGGGCCGCTCGGCATCAGAACAGACGGGAGATCGCCCAGGGGGCGATCGTCCCGGGCGACGGTTGCCATCGTGGCGGTGGCGGTGGCGGGGGCGGGACAGGCGCGAGTGGAGCTTCGTTGTTGCTGGAGGTCAGTCAGGCTCCACCCGTCGCGACCGGCCCGCGCTTCGGGATGTGAACGGAGTTTCAGTGTCCTTGGAGGGCCGTCAGGCTCCACGCAGCGGCGGCGTTCGCACCATGCCCCGCTCCCGGTCGCGGTCAGGATCCTGACCGCTCCGGTCGCGATCGTCGTACCATGTCCGGCGTGTTGAAGCCGATGAGAAAAGCCACCGCCACCGCCAGCGTTCTGCTGGTGTCTGGCCTCGCCGCCTGTGGCGGTGGGGACACCCGCCAGACCACGTCGTCCGCGGCGACGGCCCCGGCCGCAACGGCCCCGGCCGCGACGGCCCAGGCGCCCGAGAACTCGCCGCGCGGCAAGTACGTGGCCAAGCTCGACGCGCTGTGCCAGGCCACCCAGGACGATCCGAAGCGCAAAGCGGCGGAGAAGGCGCTGACCACCGCAGACCTCCCGCGCATCGCCGACGACCTGCGGCCCTTCGTCAAGCTCGAGCGCAAGCAGACCCGCAAGCTCCGCGCGGTCAAGGCCCCGTCCGCGGACAAAAAGGCCGTCAAGGCGCTGTTCGACGACTACGACAAGCTCCTCGACGCGTACGGTGATGTGGCCGACGCCGCGGCAAAGGGCAGCCTGAAGAAGGCGCAGCGGGCCGGCCAGCGCGTGGCGGGGCTGTCGGCGGAGCGGTCGACCGCCGCCCAAGCGCTGGGCCTCGAGGTATGCGGCACGCCCCCGTGAGGGCGGCGGCGCGGACCGGACGTCGGCTACAGTTGCGCGATGCAACCGACTGACGCTCCGGCGCCCGCGCAGCCCGCGACCGAGGCGGGCGTCGACGTCCTCACGCAGCCCCTGATCCTGCCCGGTGGCGCCGTGCTGCCGGGCCGGATCGGCAAGTCGGCGATGAGCGAGCAGCTCTCCGACCGCGTCAACGCTCCGACCGAGGCGCTGAACACGCTGTACCGCCGCTGGGGCGCCGCGGCCCAGGGCCTGATGGTCACCGGGAACGTGATGGTCGACCGTGACCACCTCGGCGAGCCGAAGAACGTGGTGGCCGACGACGAGCGCCACCTCGAGCGCTTCCGCGCGTGGGCGTCCGCCGCGCAGTGCGGCGGCACCCCGACCTGGGTCCAGCTCAACCACCCGGGCCGCCAGGCCCTGCGCATCGCCGGCACGCACCCGGTCGCGCCGTCGCCGCTGCGGCCCAAGGTCCCCGGCGCCCCGACGCCGAAGGAGCTCACCGACGCGCAGATCCACGACGTCGTCGCCCGCTTCGCCACCGCCGCGAAGGTCATGCAGGACGCCGGGTTCGCCGGCGTCCAGATCCACGGCGCGCACGGCTACCTCGTCAGCCAGTTCCTCTCGCCGCGGGCCAACGAGCGGACCGACGGCTGGGGCGGGGACGCCACCCGCCGCATGCGCTTCGCCGTCGAGGTCATGCGGGCCATCCGCGACCGCGTCGGCCCGGCCTACCCGGTCGGCATCAAGCTGAACTCGGCCGACTTCCAGCGCGGGGGGTTCACCGAGGAGGAGTCGATGGACGTCGTTGCCGCCCTCACCGCCGAGGGCCTGGACCTGCTGGAGATCAGCGGCGGCACCTACGAGTCACCGGCCATGACCACGGGCGGCACGAAGGCCGAGTCGACCCGCCAGCGCGAGGCCTACTTTCTCGACTACGCCGAGAAGGTCCGCGCCGTCACCAGCGTCCCGCTCATGGTCACCGGCGGCTTTCGCTCTGCCGCCGGCATGCGCGAGGCGATCGGCTCCGGGGCGGCCGACATGGCGGGTCTGGGCCGCCCGTACGCGCTCGACGTCGCCGTGGCCGACACCGTCATCGCGGGCGCCAGCGCCCCGGACATGGCCTCCAAGCGCCCGTCCTCCAAGCAGCTGGACGCCGCGCTGGCGCTGTACTTCCACACCCGCCAGCTGCACCGCATCGGCGCGGGGGCGCAGCCCGTCCGCTCCGAGCCCCTGCCGCTCACCGCGGCGCGCATGCTCGCCGACAACGGCTGGGCGGCCTTCCGGCGCAAGCGGGGCGGCTGACCGCCCGCGATGACGGCGACCGCGGCCAGCGTCCTCATGCAGCGCCTGGGCCTCACCGAGGACGAGCTGTGCGCCGCACTGGACTCCGACCCCCTCAGCCTCGTCGCCGGCGACCTCGAGCACAAGCCGCAGCTGCCGATCCTCCTCACCCTCACCGAGGAGGCCGCGGAGCACCTGCACCCGGACGCGCTGAAGCGCTGGCTGCGCGTCAGCGGCCCCGCCGGACGCCCGCTGGACGCCCTGCTGGCCCGAGACTACGCCGCGTTCGAGGACGCGCTGGCCACCCTGGCCGACCGCGGCTTCGTCGTGCGCGCCGCCGACCGGTAGGCGTGGCGCTGCGGCCCACCGGTCAGGCGACGTCGCCCTTCTTCTCCTTCTTCGCCGCCTTCTTGGCACTGCGCTCGGCCTCTTCTTCGGGGCTGCGCGTCCCCGCCCACAGCCCGGTGAAGTGGTAGAAGACCCGCACGCCGAAGCGGTCCATCGCGGCCTTGGTGCCCGCGTAGGTGGCGGCCTGGACCGTGGTCGCCGCGACGGCGCGGCGGGCGCTGGCGTTGCGCTCGGTCGGCCCCGGGACGCTGCCGTCGCCCTTGCGGTCCACCCGCCGCCAGATCGCGTCGAACAGGACCCCCGCGAGCTTGCCGGTGATCACGGCGATGACGATGCCGAAGGGCTTGTACAGGAGCTTGACCATGCGCGGACCCTACCCGCGCGCCCGCCCGGACAACCCGCCGATCCGCCGCACCGTCCGGGCCGGCTGTTGCCATTTCAGCTTCCGGTCGATACCCATGCCAGAGTCGATCGCCCACCATCAGCACAACCGGCCCGAGCCAAAGGACGCACGATGGACGACCCACACAATGAGCAGGACCCGCCCTGCGACGCCGAGGACCTGCTGCGCCGCGCCCTCCTGGACCCCGAGGCGTCCGCCTCGGTGGCGCTGCGCGTCCGCGACCTGCTCGTGGGTCATGCCCTCACCGTCATCTTCCACGGCCGCCGCGACCTCGGGACCGTGCAGACCTACGTGGCCAACGGCGGGCACGGGGCAGGGGACGCGGTCACCCCGCAGGAACTGCTGCGCGTGCCCTGCGACCTGGACCTGCACGACGCCGGTACCCGGGAGGAGGCTGAGGCCCTCTACGCCGCCCAGGCCCGGGCGCTGCGCGAGGCGCTGACCGCGGCCGACACGGTGCTGGAGATCTGGCGCCAAGCGCTGGCGCAGTTCGTCGGCGGGCAGGTCACCGTCGACCGCACCGTGGACCTGCCGGTGACGGTGCCCGCGCACCGGCTGATGCCCATCGCCCTCGTCGCCCCGGAGCGCCGCCTGACCGTCGTCCCGGTGTGCAGCGCACGCACCCTCGCCGAGGGCCGGCCGCCGCTGGGCATCGCCTGCGCTCAGCAGGACGTCGCCCACATCTACGCCCTGCCCGACGACCCCGAGCGCTGCCTTGAGGACTTCGAGCAGCGGACCGCCGAGCACTCCCGCCGCCTGGCTCGGCAGCTCGAGCACCAGGAGGCCAGCGTGGCGCGGTTCCTGGAGCTCAACGGCGACACCGCCTGACCAACGGCCGGGCGGCGACCGCACCGAGGACGCCGCCCCCCGGCCGGATACGCTGCGGGCCTTGTCTCGCCGCCTGTGGATCGTGCCGCTCGTCCTCATCTTCCTCGTGTTCTCGTTCGAGCTCGCGCGCTACCTGAGCGCCTCAGGCACCGAGCGCGGAGCGGTCATCACGCTCCTGCGCGCTCAGGCCCGCGGGGATGTCCCGGGCATGCTGGCGGAGCTGGACGGCTGTGCCCGGGTGCCGTCGTGCCTGGCCCAGGCGCGGGCCAACGCCCTGCGCCTGACCGCCTCCGGGCGCCCGAAGATCCTGCTCCTGGAGAGCGACTCGGCCTACACGCTGAGCACGAGGACGGCCAAGACCCGCGTGGTCTGGGCGGACATCGACGACGAGGGGCCGACGTACGTGCAGTGCGTCACCGTCCGCAAGAAGTGGAGCCTGATCGGCGGCGCCGACGTGTCGCTGCGGCGCATCGGCCCGCGGATCGGGAACGAGGCGTCGTGCTGAGCATGGCGCGCCGGCGGGCAGGCGACCGGCGCAACCCCGCGAAGCTTGTGGTGTTGTGACCCGCATCTCCTGATCCGCCGTTCTCCGCTCCTGCCCCTGACCGCGACCGCCCGCCGCATGGGCGTCGCCGTCGGCGCCTGCGTCACGCTCCTGGCTGTCGGGCTGGCCGGCGCGCCCGCCCAGGCCGCCTCCATGCCGAGCAAGAAGACGCTCTACGAGGCCGGACCGTCGGGCCGCTACCTGATGGACGGCCGCTGGCTCTTCCGCCTGGACCCGAAGAACGTCGGCCTGTCGAAGGGCTACAAGAACCAGACGAGCACGAGCGGCTGGAAGGGCGTCCGCGTCCCGAACGCCTGGAACGCCACCGACCAGTCTCTGGAGTCCTTCCAGGGCTCCGTCGGTTGGTACCGGCGGGACTTCAAGCTCCCCACGAGCACCAAGGCCCGCAGCTGGGTCGTCCGCTTCGAGTCGGTCAACTACCGCTCGCGGGTGTGGCTGAACGGCAAGCCCCTGGGCAGCAACGCCGGCGCCTACCTGCCGTTCGAGAAGCGCATCCCGTCCTCGGCGCTCAAGCGCACGGGCACCAACCGGCTCGTCGTGCGCGTCGAGAACAAGCGCTTCGCCTACGACTTCCCGCCCGCGGGCCTGTCGGTGGCCGGCGCCCCCACCGGCGGCTGGTGGAACTACGGCGGCATCCTGCGCGAGGTCTACCTGCGGGAGGTCCGCAACGTCGACTTCTCCACGGTCCTCGTCCGCCCGGAGCTGCCGTGCTCCACCTGCACCGCGACCGTCAAGGTCAAGACGGTGTTGCGCAACGCGGGCCCGGGCACCGTGCGCACGAAGGTCACCGGGACCTTCGGCAGCCAGAAGCTCAACCTCGGCACCGCGGTGATCTCCGCCGGGCGCTTCAGGTCGCTCACGCGCACGATCAAGGTCACGAAGCCGCGGCTGTGGTCCCCGAGCTCGCCCAAGCTCTACACCGTGCGCCTGAAGGCGACCGAGAACGGCAAGACCCTGCAGTCCTACCGCCTGCGCAGCGGCATCCGCTCGATCAAGGTCCTCAACGGGCAGCTGCTGCTCAACGGCAGCCCGCTGAACTTCCGAGGCCTGGGCATGCACGAGGACGACAAGCAGCGGGGTTTCGCGATCAACAACACGATCCGGGACCGCGAGATCGCCGAGGCCAAGGAGCTGGGGGCGACGATGCTCCGCAGCCACTACCCGCTGCACCCGTACACGATGGAGCAGGCCGACCGCAAGGGCATCATGATCTGGTCGGAGATCCCGGTGTACTCGCTGAAGACCGAGCAGCTGGCCAAGGCGATCGTCCGCAAGCGTGCGGCCAACGAGCTCGAGGACAACATCGAGGCCAACGGCAACCACCCGTCGATCATGCTGTGGTCGATCGGCAACGAGCTGAGCTCCAAGCCCGGGCGCACGCAGGGGGACTACATCGCCCGGGCCGTCAAGGCGGCCAAGAGGCTGGACCCGACGCGGCCCGTCGCCCTCGCCGTGGCCGGGTACCCGGCGGCCGGCTGCCAGAAGGAGTACGGCCCGCTGGACATCATCGGGATCAACGAGTACTTCGGCTGGTACACGGGCCCGAGCGGTCAGATCGCCGACCGCAGCCTGCTGTCGGCGTACCTGGACTCCGTGCACGCCTGCTACCCCGACAAGGCGGTCGTGATCACCGAGACCGGGGCCGAGGCCAACCGCGACGGACCGGTGGAGGAGCGCGGCACCTACGCCTTCCAGAAGGACTTCGTCACCTACCACTTCGGCGTGTACGCGACGAAGCCGTGGCTGGCTGGCGCCATGTACTGGGCGATGGAGGAGTTCCGCGTGCGTCCGGGCTGGCAGGGCGGCAATCCGCGCCCGAACTCCCCCATCCACGAGAAGGGCCTGATCACCTTCGAGGGCGTCAAGAAGCCCGCCTGGAGCGACGTGCAGCGGATCTTCAGGGGCACCCGGCAGATCCGCTCCGCCGGGTCGCCCGACAGCTGAGGAACCCTGAGCACCGCGCGACGCCGGCCAGCCGTGCTCCGCTAGCATGACCGGTCGCTCATGGCCCAGAAGAACGCGTCCACGACCCTCCAGATCTCCAGCCGGGACACCGGTTCGTCCCGGGGGACCCGTCGCCTGCGGCGCGAGGGCCGGGTGCCGGGCGTCCTCTACGGACTGGGCATCGACCCGGTGTCCGTCGCGGTCGACGAGCGCGACCTGCGGCACGCGCTGGCGGGCAGCGGCGCCGTCCTGGACCTCGCGCTGGACGGCGACGTCACGTCCGCCGTCCTCAAGGACACGCAGCGCCACCCCGTCCGCGGGGAGATCATGCACGTCGACATGCTGCGGGTCGACCTCACCCAGGCCATCTCCTCGATCGTCCACGTCGAGGTCGTCGGCGCCGACGACTCCCCCGGCGCCAAGCTCGGCGGCATCGTCGAGCAGATCACCCGCGAGGTCACCGTCGAGGCGTTGCCCAGCGGCATCCCGCACGCGATCACCTTCGACGCGTCCACCGTGGAGCTCGGCGACACGCTGGGGCTGGACGCCCTGACGATGCCCGACGGCGTCACGCTCCTGGACGACGTCGAGGAGTCGGTGCTGCTCACCGTCACCCTGCCGACGATCGACGCCGAGGCCGAGGAGGACGAGGAGCCCGAGACCGAGACCGCGCTCGTCGGCGAGGACGCCACCGGTGAGGACGGCGAGGGCGACGGCGACGGCGGCGACGCCGAGTAGGCAACGGCCGGCCCCGGCCGGCCCGCGGGCCGCCGCGGACCCCACTGCACCGTGGCCTTCGGCCGCTCATCTCCGCCGGTCGACTGGCTCGTCGTCGGCTTGGGCAACCCGGGCCCTGAGTACGAGTCCACCCCGCACAGCGTCGGCTTCCAGGTGCTGGCCGAGCTCGCGCGCCGCTGGGACCTGCCCAGGGCCAAGGACCGGTTCGCCGGGCGCTTCGCGGAGGGCCGGATCACGCCGCCCGGCGTCGTGCCGGCCGGACCGCGCGTCGCGGTGCTGGCCCCCCAGACGTTCATGAACGAGTCCGGGCGCTCCGCCGGGCCCGCACGCGGCGCGCTGAAGCTCGAGCTCGATCGTGTGCTCGTGCTGCACGACGAGATCGACCTGAAGTTCGCCGACGTGCGCGTGCGTCTCGGCGGTGGGCTGGCCGGACACAACGGGCTGAAGTCGCTCAAGGCCGGATTCGGGTCGCCCGACTTCGCCCGCGTGCGGATCGGCGTCGGCCGACCCGACTCGGCCGACCCCGAGCTGGTCTCTGCCTACGTCCTGGGCCGGTGGCGCCAGGACCGCAGCGAGGTGGCCGCGCTCGTCGGAGCGGCCGCCGACGCCGCCGAGGCCATCGTCCTCGGCCGGACCGAGCTGTAGCACCCGTCGTGCGCGAACCCCGCCCGCCCGTGACCACGGATCGGCTGTCGGAGCTCTCCGCGGAGCAGCGTGCCGCGGCCCGGGCGGCGGCGACCGACCCGCTGGCGGTGGGCCTCGGGGTGGCCGTCGTCGTCGCGGCGATCGTGCTGTCCGCCGCCTGGCTGGTCGCCGTGGCCGTGGCCGCCTACCTGGCGCTCGTCGTGCTGACCTACCTCGAGCAGGCCCCGGGGGCCGCCGGCCCCCCCGCCCCGGCGCCCCGGGGCGGGCCCACCACCGCGCCCGTCGACGTTGCCGCCGCTCCGGCCGGGAGCCTGGCCGGGATCCTGCGTGCGGCCGAGCGGGAGCGGCGCCTGCTGGTGGCCACGCCGTCGCCGCCGGAGATGCGCAAGCAGATCGACGCCCTCGTCCTGGGGATGCGGCGCGCCGCCGCGGGGGTCCAGCGTCTGGACACCCGGGTCGCCCGGGAGCGAGCGGCGCTGGAGGCCCTCATCGACCAGGCCAACCGCAGCGGAGGGCGCCAGGAGGCCGACACGCTGCGCGCACGCCGCGCCCGGCTCGAGCGCCGGGAGGCGGCGGCGGGGACCGCCGCCGGCCAGATCGAGGACGTCACGATCGCGCTGCGTGCGGTCCGGGCCCGGCTGGCGGATCCCGCCGCCACGCCGCCCGGAACCACCGGGGGCCCGTCCCCCGCCGGCGAGCTGCACGCGTTGCGGCGACGGGTCGATGCGCTCGTCGCCGACCTGGGCGGTTGAGGCGCCAGGCGGCTTGACGGACCGTCAAGCCCGGGGCTAGGGTCCAGGCAGGTTCAGCACACCGCCATTCGTCAGGAGTCGTTCGTGAGCAACACTGTCCCGGTGCAGATGACCGTCAACGGTCAGGCCCGCAAGGTCGACGTCGAGCCACGCACGCTGCTCGTCCACCTGCTGCGCGACCGCTTTGGCCTGACCGGCACGCACGTCGGGTGCGACACCGGCAACTGCGGCGCCTGTACCGTGCACCTGGACGGCCAGTCGTGCAAGAGCTGCACGGTGCTCGCGGTGCAGGCCGACGGCGCGGAGGTGCTGACCGTCGAGGGCCTGGGGCAGGAGGGCGACCTGCACCCGCTGCAGCAGTCCTTCCAGAACCAGCAC